>JAGHBZ010000255.1 GCA_021160705.1 Candidatus Sumerlaeota bacterium | reverse complement strand
TGCCAGCCGGGATACGTCTAAAAAGCAGGGCAAATGGGGGCAATGCAGGAGTTGGACAGATTATTATGGTCTACGTAATTTTTCTTGGCGGGGTGGTGCTGACGTTTCTGCCCTGGGCAGTGAAAAATCTTATCATTAATCATAACCCGGTGTTTCCCTTTTTGAGTACACTTTTCCCGAGCAAGCACTGGACACCCGCTCAGGAGGAGTTTTACCTCTCCTGCCGACATTGGGTTGCACCCTGGGAGGTTAAGTTCTGGCTAAATTGCATCAGGCGGAGCACTACACCGGGCGTGCTCTACTTATTTCCAGCGTTATTGACTTTTCTAATCCCCGCAAAAGACATCAAAATTGCACAGCTCAGACCAATGGTACTTTTCTCTCTGATGGTATATCTGATATGGAACCTGTGGTCAACCAGCGCTGATAGATTTCTTGTGGCAATCGTGCCAATCCTTGCCGGAGCGACCATACAGCTATTATGGTGGCTATGGCATCAATCATCGCGGCTCGGTAGAGCACTTGCCGTGATATTTTGTATTGCAATAGCCCTGCAGGCGACGATGACGTTCACCAATTTTGCGATAATGGATGTTCCACGTTACGGCACACTCGTTGGGCTTCGTGATGAATTTCGCAAAAACTATCTGGGTGAATTTTCAGATGCGATTGTTTACGTCAGGGAGAACCTGCCTGCCGATTCAAAACTACTCCTGCTCTATGAGGCACGTCCTTATTATTTTGACCAGCCGGTAGTGGCAAACTCTGTATTTGACCAGAGCCCGCTCCTGATTTGGCTGAAAGAAATCCAGCAGGAGACCCAGAAGAGTCCAATTACTCTCAGAGACCTGCTCAGGAGGCTCAAAGATGAAGGTATCACTCATTGCCTGGTAAACGAATATGAATTATTACGGTTGATAAAATTCTACACCCCGGAGAAAGAGAAGAAGGCATTTGGATTTCCACGTGCTCCTGAAGAAGTGTTTCCATTATACCCGCCCTGGTTGAATGACAGAAGTTTTCCCCGCTTTCGCGGTATAGTGAGAGAATTTCTTAGCGAGTTAAAAGCCAAAGCAGAATTTAGAACCTCAGACCGACCTATTACAATCTACATTACCTCATTAGACTCCCTTGCCCGATAGTAGCCTTCCGGTATAACGGTATATATTTCTGGAAGGAAATGGCGATTATTTGAGGACACGCCATTGTTCGATGGAGGCGGGGTGGGCGAACCTGCCGGTCTGGATGATATAGAGTGTTTTTCCATTGCGGGAGAATACGACCCCGCGTGGATAACCCTGGTGCTGGGCGTCATATCGCCAGAGCATAGTCTGGAGCGTGCCATCAGCCGAGCACACCTTGACCATACCATCTCCATCAGAGACAAACAGTCTACCATCAGGAGCCACATCCACAGCGCCCGTGTAGTCGCCAACAGGGATGTGTATATCTTTAATGAAGACATAAGATTCTCCATCTTGCGATTTCTGGCGTTTATACACGTCCACTCTGTTACCACCTTCATTGGCAATGTAAACAAGGTTTCCATCTTTTGTTACCGCTATACCGCGATTCAGGTTAGGGGAACCAAAAAGCACGTTCTCTGGCGAGAAAGGTGAATATGGCTGAGGGGAGGTTTCTTTGCCATCCGGAGTTAATTTATGCCATTTTCTGCGATAGATTTCAGTGGCATAGATGTATCCATTCTCATCCACGTCAATATCGCCACAGAGAAATCCGAGTTTAAAGGCTTTGAGCGGTTTGCCGTTAATGGCACTAAACCGAAGCAGGAGGTTTCCTTCGCCATTAGAAACAAGAACAATGTTCCCGGGAGTGATAGCAATACCGCGGGGTCGTCGTATATTGACAACGTTATTAGACTCATCAAGCGCTTTAGTGATGGGTGAGATATCCGTCTGAATTCCATTTGGGAGGAGCACATAGATAGCGTCTTCGCTCCAGGAGCAGACCCAGAGTTTACCCTGCTTATCTACCGCTGAGTACTGGGCACCTTTAATCCGGGGACCGATTTCTCTCTCAAACGCAAACCCGACAGGCGGACGAAAAACAGGAAGTTCTATCACCTCGCTGGAGCCAAGGCTTCTATCTCTATTGCCACCGTCTTTTTTATCCCTGTCATTATCGTATGCAAAAATTTGCAGATAGATTTTATCCATACCAGAGGGAACAGGTATAGGTTTTGGTGTATAAAATCTATGTGTTGGCAGGAGCAGGTATTTTCGTTTTCTTTTCAGCTCAATAGTAGTAAGAATTTCAGGCTCCGGCGACCACTTCTGTTTAAGTACATTTAACCACGGAGTTTTCAAACCACCTTTGCCCGGGGAGTAACAGACGCCTGATGGGTCTTTGATGGTACACTCAACAGTGAAGTTACCCCCAGCAAGAATCTTTGGAGGATTGATTGAGACATCGGTGATAATAGGACCAACGACGTCATCGTCAGAGGAGGCGAGCCAGGGCATTGATGGCAGGGGCGCTGGCTTGGCAAAGGGTCCCTTTAGTAATGCCTCTGCCATCCTGCCCGGTTTATGCTCAGGGAAGAGCGAGGCATAGTCGAAAAATATCATTCCACGGCTCTTTAACTTATGCACAATTGAAATTTGTTCAATCATTGGTTCAGGTGTATCTTTCATTAGATACGTACCAAGTCCCGGGAACGAATATCTCTGATGAGAATTCACTATATGGTCTACGGCGTATTTTTTGAAGACTGCAGGGTCAATACGATAAATCATCGGAAACGTGAAGTCCAGAATGCCGTATTGTAGCCAGCTATGAGAGTCCTGAAAGTAATCGTAGGAGGAACGTTTGTAGTTGCCAAACACCGCGGCAGATACCTTGATGCGAGGACGCAAGGATTTTGCGCGACGATAACAGCGGGCAACGACCTCAGTCACCTGCTCACGTCGCCACTCCCGCCACTCAGCAGGCAACTCCTCCGGGTCTTTACCAAAGCGGTGCTTGAATTCACGGATACTTGCATCATCATAGGAGTATTCAGGACCCGGATAGCGAATATAATCAAAGTGTAGACCATCAATTTCATAATGAGATACCAGTTCAGCGACCAGCTCCTCAAGGTAATGTTTCACTTCAGGATTTCCAGGTGAGATGAAAGAGTATCCGCTCTGGAGTTGTGGCGGTTTACCGCGTCGTTCTTTGGGAATCATAAACCAATCCCTGTGGGCGTTCCATAATTGGTTTTTCCAGGGTGGGGGCGTGGTGCCGCGCCACGCAGGAAACACGTTAATCCAGGCGTGAAGTTCAATGCCAGCTCTATGACATTCGTCAATGGCGAGCTGAAGAGGGTCCCAGCCGGGGTCTTTACCACCGAGCATCTCGCTCCAGGGTTCCAGCTCGCTCCTGTAGAAGACGGTGCCATTTCCTCGCACTTGAAACACCAGAACATTGAAGTTATACTCTTTCAGATTTTTTACAATGGCGCGAACATCTTCAGGGGTCTTATAATTAAATCGAGATGCCCAGACAGCTCGTAACTCATAGTGCGGCTCTCCTGTTTCATACGGGTCAAGCCTACCGGTATGAGGCGGAGTTTGACAACTCATTGCAAAAATCGCACATATCGCACATAAAAATACAATTAATTTTAAGGATTCTCTGTGCATAGCAGACCTCCTGTTGGAAATAAGATTGTCTATAGTATACTTTCAGTGCTGATGTCGAATGGAAAATCGTATCTATCTCACATAACTTTGCTCCGAGTCAAAGACGCGAATTTTTATAAATGCTCAACTTTCATTGAGTCCTAACGCAGAACAATGAGTTTTCGTTGACACCTTCTGTTATGAATATATACTCAATAGGATAAGTTTTATGAGAGAAAGAAAGATATTATTTTCTTCTTAGGATACTCAGAATAAGGGAAAATGATTGATATTCTTAAAGTTGGAAAGGGCTTGCTCTGGTGGCTTATGGGTTTGTGTGTGTTGCTGATTGTTCAGGTAAGCAGAGCTGACGAGGTGGTAAAAAAAACCGGGGCATCCATCCGAGGGGCAATAATTGAAGAGACCGATGAGTATGTGATTATAGATGCGGGGTTCAGCCGATTCCGAATAAATCGAGATGAGATTGCAGAGATAAAACGCACAGAAAATATCACTCCAGAAGAAGTAGAAGGAGACGTCGCATATCAGGAGGGTCGTTATCTGGATGCACTCAAGCAATACAAGATAGCGCTAAAGGGTGGACACAACGTTGAACAGATAAAAGAAAAGATAAAAAAGGTAAAGGACGCAATAGAACGACTTGTAAACAAAGAGATAGGAGAAGTTATAAGGAAGTCGCGAGCCCTGGTGAAGCAGAAGCAATTTGAAAGGGCAGTGATTCTTATCACTTCCAAGATGGAGAAAGTCCAGGATGAAGTGCTCAAACAAAAATTGGCAGAGGAGCTGGCGTACATTCATCTTAAAAAGGCTGAGATGTATATTGACGCCATAAACTACACCCAGGCAGAGGAAGAACTCCGCAAGGCAATTCGGATAGCACCAGAATACTATCCTGCACATTGGCGTCTTGCGGAATTATTATCAATGAATCCCTCATTAATAAAGCAAACTATTGATGAATATTTACTAACTTTGCGCTACGGAGAAACTGCTCTGAGCGAGGCGCAAAAATGCGAGATTTATTATAAAGTAGGAGAACTTTATTACACCGAGAACAATTTGCCTGAAGCAATAACGTACTTTCGCAAAGCCATAGAGGCGGGTTCTCTAAAGGAATCTCAACAGTGCAAACAAAAATTAGTTGACTCATACCTGAAGCTGGCAAGAAATATCTCTACCACAAAACCAGAAGAGTCTATTCTCTTGCTACGTTCCGCGCTTGAACTTGATGAAAAGAACACTGATGCACTTCTGATGATTGCAGAGATTTATCGCCAATTGGGCAAGACAGACCAGGCAATTAAGCAGTTTGAAGAGGTTATAAAAATCAATCCACGAATCCCTGATGTTCATTACCAGCTTGCACTTTGTTATATCGAAAAAAAACTGTTTGACCCGGCAGTCCAGGAGCTGCGCAGGGAATTAGTAGTGACCCCTCAGCATTATTACGCACTCTGTAAACTTGGGGAGCTATTAATAGATATGGGACAACCCCAAACTGCCTTACCTTACTTTAAACGCGCAAAGGAAGCAATGCCGGAGAAGTTTCGTGCGTATTTAGGAATAGGCATTGCGAACTGGAAGTTGGGGAAACTCAACGAGGCACAGGTAAATTTTCAACGTGTACTGGCGATTAACCCTACTCATCAAGAAGCACTCTTCTATATGGGTTCAATATATATGGAGCAGAAAAATTACGTTGGCGCAGAAAATTTATTTCAGAACGTCATAGAGCAACTCCGCGAAAAGCCGAGTTTAAATGAACGTCTCCGAGATTTGCTGGTACAAGCGTACATAAAATATGGCGATGTAGAACTATTACTTGAGCGACCCAGAACCGCTATTGAAAATTACCAGCGTGCCCTTGAATATAAGCCAGACTCAGCGGAAGCATACTATGGACTCGGACAGGCTTATATGAAGTTGAGTCGGTTTCGTGCAGCAGAACAGCACTTTATCAAAGCCACTAAAATAGACCCCAAAAATCCTGACTACTATCTCGGGCTCGGAATTCTGTATCATAACTTTCTCAAAGAACTGGATAAAGCCGTTGAGAACTATAGAAAATATATTCGCCTGAACGGACCGGATAAATTAACGGTTAATAAATGGATAATGGAATGTGGGGGGAAACCTGAAAAAATCACTGAATCACCTTAGTAATAGTTTATATTAACACCCGTCAAACAATATGAGACCAGCCATACAGCAACTCGATTTTGATGTATATCAGCGGTTTAAGGGTATATGTGAGGTAATTAAGCAGATTAGGGTATCTGAGTCAGGATTGATTCTGGACGTTGGTGGTTATCCGGGTACTTTTGCGGAGATGATTCCCTCTTATCGTGTGATTACGCTGGATACAGAACATTGTCCTCGCAAAGATTACGTAATGGGTTCAGGCGAGGCGTTGCCGTTTGGCGAGAACACTTTTGATGCTGTGGTTTGTTCCGATACGCTGGAGCATATACCTCCGGAACGTAGAAAAGATTTTCTAACTGAGCTGGTGTGGGTAAGTAAAGACTGGATTATTATTGGCTCGCCGTTTGATTTTAGATACGTTCGTTCTGCTGAGCAGATGCTCAATGAACTGCATCGGTTTATTAAACGCACAGATAATCCCTGGCTTAATGAGCACATTCAATATGGTCTTCCGAATCTTCAGGAGACAATTGAGCAATTTCGCACCGAATCGCTCTCCTGTGCGTTGGTCCCCAACAGTGATTTAGTGTTGTGGTTTACTATTATGGAGTTCCGGACACTGCTTGAGCTCATACCAGAAGGGGTCTCTATTCTTCCCTCAATTAGCACTGCACTAAATATCAACTGGGAGGATGCAATTTTCCCTAAGAACCCTCCGTATAGATACATCGTGGTCGGAAATAAACAGGGCAAAGATATATCGTTGTCAATGGCAACGTCAGGGGTGTCGGAGGATTCTTCAATAATCCAGATTACCGAAAATAAAATTCAGGCGATTGGAAATTTAGTAAAAGAAACTGCCGAAAAAATCATAACGTTATATGATGGCATAGAACGAAAAGAAGTACCTCTCTCAGCTACTCTCTACATAACTCAATTGGAAAAAGTTGTTAAATTTCAGGAAGCAGAGCTCAAGCGAGTTAGGGCTCAAAACGAACAGCTGGCACAACGACTGGAGCAATATGAGAAGAACGGCTTGATACGGCTGATGCGTGCACTTGGACGAACAATCAAGAAGTAATCCCTGTTTGCGATTGGATGCAGTGAGTCTTTGCCATTGTAAAGGCTTTATCCTGATTTTACAGATAAAAGACCCCGCTTTAACAGCACAGCACACATCTCACGCCGATACCAGGCGTAAGAACGAATATCATCAATAGGGGAAACCTCTGATTTGATAATCTCCATTGCTTGTTGAATTGTATCTGAATCGTCTACATTCTTGCCACTCAAAAACGATTCTGTATTACGGGCGCGAATAACGGTAGGAGCAACTGCACCCAATGCAATACGAATCCAATCAATTTGACTGTCAGAAATTTTTGCTAATAAGGCAATGCTAACTTTGGAAATAGTCATTGCCCGACGCTGTCCTAATTTCATAAAAAAGCCTTTGCTCTGCGGGTCAGGGACTGGAAAAGATACAGCGGTCAGGAGCTCACCACCTCTTAAGATTGTTTTGCCTGCCCCGATAAAAAACTCTTCTATCGGAACAATCTTATCAACTCGTTTTCCATCGCTCAGTGAAGCAATATGTAGTCTGCTCTTAAGAACAAATAACGGAGGTATGCTATCACCCGATGGCGAGGCATTTACCAGATTGCCGCCGATTGTTGCACGATTTCGGATTTGTACACCACCAATTTGACCGCAGGCATTAACCAGCACAGGGGCTGTCTTCTGCAATATGGGAGAGTCAACAATTTCATCAAATGGTGTACCTGCTTTTATGAGAATCTGGTCATTTTCTTGTGTTATGCCACGTAGTTCTCCAATGTCAGTTATCTCTACGATAACTCCAGGACGTACATTACCATCCTTAATGTTGGGGATAAGGTCAGTCCCGCCAGCCAAAAACTTTACGTCTTTTTGCTGAGGGTCTGTACAGAATTGATGTGTTATCTGCAACGCCTCATCAATGCTCGTCGGTTTATAGTAATCAATATCTCGTATGGAGTGATGCATTCTTTTCAAAGATAGAGCAGGTTTCGCAAAATCAAAGTATAAAAAAAACCAGATTACTTCTCATAGTCTAAGTCTAAAAACATAATGAACCATAACACACATCCACTGGAGTTGAAAAGTTAAAAAAGAGTTTTTTGTCAGACAATCACTGTAGGAATTATTTGCTCGCTGGTATTAAAACCATACAATTTCACTTTCCAAAAAGAGTATTATGGCTTTACAATGTTTGTCATATTTAGTTTTGTATTTCGCAGATTTATTATGAATACGCTATTGATAAAACAATGACAAAGATATTGGCAGCAGGTATAGGACCATTACTCGAGCCCGGGGTAAAAAAGATTGGGGGTCAGTGTCTAAGGACGTGGCATTTTCTCAAACCACTGATAGACCAGGGACACGAAATTAGGCTATTCACCATCCCTATTCCTGATAAAGACGTAGATGTGACGCAATTACCACTTACAGTGGAGAAGGAGCATAGTGGGTTTTCCTATACGCAGATTAATCGCCACGAACTAAAAGATATAGTGCCTGTGCTACGTCAGGAGCTCAAGCGATTTTGCCCGGAAGCGCTTCTGGGAATCAACAGTTTTCCCGCTCGTGTTTTATCTGCTTTAGATACAGATTTGCCATTGTGGGTTGACCTTAATGGCTACGCAATGGTGGAGGGACAGACCAAAAGTCGACTTTATCAGACTGACGAGGAGCTACCCTACTTCTGGGAACAGGAACTCCTTACCGTGCAACGAGCAGATAAATTCTCGGTAGTCTCCGAGCCCCAGAAATATGCACTGCTGGGTGAACTGGCTATTGCCGGAAGACTCAATCGCTGGACGTTTGATTATGAATTTGTTCATTGTGTTCCCAATGCGGTGAATGAGATGTACAGCAAGTTTCCTGACAGCACAGAGAAACGACTTCGTGGAGTGTCGGTACCTGAGGATGCATTTGTCGTGCTCTGGAGTGGTGGATTTAATACCTGGACTGATGTAGATTTTCTCTTTCAGGCTGTAAGCAGAGCTATGCAGGTGAATCCATTGATTCACTTTGTCTCCACTGGCGGTACAGTGGATGGGCACGATGAAATTACCTACCATAGGTTTCAAAAATTAATCTCAGAGAGTGAGTTCAAATCCCGATTCCATCTCTACGGCTGGATAGAAGCAGAGCTCATCCCATTTTTTTACACGGAGAGCGACCTGGGAATAAACGTTGACTCTTTCAATTATGAAACCATCTTCGGTGCACGAAACCGACTGGTAAATATGATGGCGATGGGACTACCTGTATTGACCACACTGGGTACAGAAATCAGCCATATCATATCACAGCACAGACTTGGACTCACCGTTCCGATTGGCGATACTGAGGGGTTCGCTGACGCCATCATTGCATCTGCTGCGGGCAAAATACCTATTGCTGAACTGGGCAAAAATGCCCGTGAGTTCGTGTTTAAGCATTTCACTTACGAAGCAACGACAGGTGAACTCCAAAACTGGATTGCTCACCCTCAATGCTCCCCTGACAACCTTCAACGATATAAGCAAGGAATACAATACGTAAATAAAATAGAAGCACTAATTGGGGTACTTAGCTCAGGTGAACTGGATGCATTGCGGCAGGCAAAAGAAGAACTTGAGCGTATTCGCTCCAGACCACTCTTTAAAATTTACAGGTTCCTGAAACGCCTGCTTAAGCCAGACTAAAATCCTTATTAAAATTTTTTGTACAAGGAATAGAAAAACACAATAGCTCCGCAGGAATGCCTGTGACGGAAAATTTCCGCACATCGCTAATATAAAATTATAATCAAGAGAATTTATTATGACAAAAAAGAGTTTATGAACGCTGTGCTAAATGGGCAAGAAGACATTTTACAGAAATTGCTTGATTTGCTGAATGAGAAGGGAATTGACTACTGTGTGATTGGGGGGCTGGCGGTTAATGCGTATGTGGAGCCTGGAGTTAGTCTGGATTTAGATTTGGTCGTTGTTGCCGAAGCAGTAGACGATTTGCTAAAAGCGGTAGAAAAAATTTTTGAGATAAAAAGATTTCCGCATAGGATAAATCTTAGCAGTACAAAATCTGATTTACGTATCCGATTACAAACCGACCCTCGTTATCAGGCTTTTATACCACGTGCTTCAATAAAAGAGGTAATGGGTTACAAGATGAAGGTTGCAGGTGTAGAAGATGTTCTGCGAGGTAAAATATGGGCGTATTCGGATAAACAAGGACGCAAGAGTAAACGTCAAAAAGACCTGGCTGATATTTTTCGTCTTGTTGAAGCATATCCTCATTTGATGGACTTACTCCCGGAGTCGCTCAGAAACAAAGAGATTTAAAGCAGAGATGATTTTTCCTGGCATTGGTTAGCCACCTCTAATTGCGGTTTGGACGAATTGTCTTCTCGGATAAGAGATTATGTTATCCTTGAATTCCTTACAAAAAATATGAATAGTACTCTATGTCATTTTTCAAATAGTGGAAAATCTTGGCTAATCTTTTTAAAAGGTGGACTTGAAAATGGACGTTATGAAAGCAATAACAATCAGACGGAGTGTAAGGAAATACAAACCAGAGCCAATTCCTGCGAATGAACTGAGGGAGCTGCTTGAGGCGATGCGGTCTGCCCCATCTGCAGCAAATCGCCAGCCCTGGAAGTTCCTGGTCGTCACAGACCAGGCGTTGCGGGAAAAAATCGTCGGTATATGCAGGGGACAGCATTTTATCGCAGAAGCACCAGTATTGATTGTCGGTTGTGGCAGGGAAGCCGATGCCTGGCACGGAGTCGGCGGTAACAAAAAGCAAAGTAGCCTGATGACCGACATCAGCATTGCTATTGACCACCTCACACTGGCGGCAACAGAGAAAGGAATTGGCACCTGCTGGATTCAAGCATTTAATGAAGACTGCATTAAAAAAATACTGAAGATTCCTGAAGACGTTCGTGTCATTGCTTTGTGTACGGTCGGCTATCCAGCTGAAGACAATGCCTTTCGTCCTTTTGAACCCGAAAAAAGAAAACCTCTGGATGAGATTGTGTGTTATAATGTATATGAGTAGGCACTGACGTCAGGAGAAAAATTGTGAGAAACAATAAAAAGTATTCAATAATAATTAGTGTTCTTCTCTTTTGTGTGTTGCTAAATCCTGTATATGCTCAGGTTAGATTTTTTGCACTGGAGAACGACTACTATCCGACTGAATCGCCGAGAGTCCTTGCCACATCAACCGCAGGTGAAGTGACTGAAGCAGATTTGTTTCTGTATCTGCTATTGAGTCAGGAAGACCGCCCATATCTTTTCAAAGATTATATCACCACTACCGACCCTTCTGAGCGTGCTCAGATGAAAGAATCAATCAAGAAATACATCCAGGAGATTGTATATCACAGGTTGCTGGCTCGCCGGGAAGGAGTTGGCTTAAGTGGACGGAGTAAACAAGATTTGAAACATCTGCGAATCATTTTACACCCAATTTATGATTATATCTGGACTAACGGCATACTAAAGGCAAAGATAAAAGTTCTGGACGAAGACATTCGTTTCTATTATCAACGCCACATCAATGAGTTTGTCCATCCAGAGAAAGTGAGGGTGCGAACTATTTTCCTTAAATCTCCTTCAGAGCGCCCAATGCCCGAACGAAGAAAAGTCCGGGAGAAATTAGAGCGACTTCGTCAGCAGATACTTAACGGTGCAGATTTTGAAGAGATGGCGAAGAAATACTCTGAAGCCAAAAATGCACCTCAGGGCGGTCTGCTCCCTGCGTTCAGTCGTGGGACGTTTTTCTCTGATTTCGAAAAGACTGCGTTCGCTCTTGAACCCCATCAGCTCAGTACAGTCCAGGATTTTAAGGATGGATTTTACATTATTCAGTGTCTTGAAAAAATACCCGCAGAAAAGATTGGGCTGGACGATGCACGGACTACCATAACCAGACGATTGAGCAGATACCAGTTGAAACTGCGACATACTGCGGAATTGAAGAAACTTATTCAGAAGGCTCTACCCAAAATAGACATATCTAATTTTGAAGTTCGCTCTGAGGATACACCGATAGTCAAAGTAAAGAAGTTCTACGTCACGAAACGTGAGATGCTGACTTTTTTCCCTCAGATATACAAGGGTCTTTTCTTTGATACCGCATATTTGATGGATAGGGCAACGCATATTTCTACCTACGAGGTAATTGCCCAGTGTTGCGAAAGCCTCGGACTCACAAAGCACAATAAAATGCTTGAACTGGCTAAGTCGATGGCAATGGTTCTAATGGATGCTGAGGATGTGGAGAAGCAGTACCTGAAGCCTTCTTTAACCATTACTCCAGAGGATGAAAAGAAATATTATGACGCTCACCAGGACGAGATGCGTCGGTCGTCACTTTACCATATTTACCAGATGTGGGGAGAACTGAAAAACCCGGCACAATATAGTTTCTCTGAACAAACCGCTTTGATGAGACAATTACAGCAGAAGGTTGATGATTTTCTCGCAGAAACTAAGGTCAAACTGGCTAATAAGAAGCTGGATTTATTAAGTGCTGCATTGAAAGGCGAAACACAAACTTTAGAGAAGCAACGCTCGGCTCTCCCGGTGGAGAGTATCATGGCGTCGTTAAAGAAACTGGAGACAGAGCAATTTGCATTTCACTATAAAAACGCTGGAATGATAAATCTTGATTACCTGCCAATGATAAAACAATACGTGGAGGGACTCGCTCCAGAAGAGTTCTCAAAACCCTATAGGCAGGATAATCTTATTGTCTGGTTTTATGTAAAAGATGTAATCCCCGGCGAAAAACTCACGTTTGAAAAAGCAAGGTCAATGGTATTTTTCCACTTGCTGAAAGAACGAAAACAAAAAGCACTTCAGACGCTCAAACACAAAACGCTTTCTTCAGCAAACATTAAATTTTTATTTTAATCAGGAGTTGCCACAATGATAGATGGAGTAAAACTCAAGCGATTACGCGTTATACCAGATGAACGCGGCAGATTAGCTGAGATTTTGCGCTCTGATGAGCAGGAGTTCTTTATTAAATTCGGACAGGTGTATATCACCACAGCCTATCCGGGCGTCGTTAAAGCCTGGCACTACCATAAAAAACAGTACGACAATTTCGCCTGCATTCACGGGATGATGAAGGTCGCTCTGTATGATGCACGTGACGAGTCGCCAACAAAAGGAGAGGTAAACGAATTCTTTGTCGGCGAACACAACCCGATGTTGATTCAAATCCCTCCCGGAGTGATGCACGGATTTAAGTGCATCAGTGAATATGAAGCCATTGTTGTCAATATCCCGACCGAGGTGTACAACTACGATGAACCCGATGAATTTCGCGTTGACCCTTTTGATAACGAAATCCCCTATGACTGGGCAATTAAACAGGGCTGAGTAGATGGGCATTGGGTATTTTAAGGAAACTAAGGGAACTCCGCCGTGCTCGGTTTGGTGCTCCGGGTATACTGGACTTTCACTTCTTGTGTAGCGAATTGCAGGAGTTGCTTGGTGCGGGTTTTCCTGTGTTGACTGCTTTGCAGACCACCGCTGAAAACACGCAGAATCTTCGGCTTCGCTCATCACTGCGACAGCTCATCTGGAAAATTAGCAAAGGCGAAAAATGGGATGACTCGCTCCGGTCACTTCGTCCCGGGTTTCCACCATTTTTGACCAATATGTTGATACTTGGTAATAAAACTGGCAGTTTAACAACGGTTCTTTTTCTACTGGCTCAATATTATCATAC
>JAGHBZ010000359.1 GCA_021160705.1 Candidatus Sumerlaeota bacterium | reverse complement strand
TGATTGATGGACGGGTAGTCTATAATATCACCGTTGCGAGTCCTGAATGGAAACAGTATTCATTTACCCGCACACTGGATGCAGGTGCCCATAAAATAGTCTTGAAACATACCAACGATTATTACAACCCCGAAATGCGTGAAGATAGAAACCTTTATATAAAGGAATTTAGGATAATTTCCACCGGGAGATAATAAAGGTAAAGATACTTCAAAAAGCTGTCATAAAGTAAGGTATGTCTACAATGAAGGTTGCACAGGTTGGATATGGCTACTGGGGACGGAATTTGATGCGAGTCCTCTCGTCTATCAAAGGAGTACAGGTAGTCTTATGTTGTGAGATTAACCCAAAGGCCCGGCAGGAGCTCAAAGATACCTACCCCTGGGTAAAGCAATGTGAAGACCTGGAGGACATCATCAATCGGAAGGATATTGATGCGGTAATTCTTGCTACACCCGCAGGTCTACATTATGAGCAGACGAAAAAAATGCTTACCGCTCATAAGCACGTCTTTGTGGAGAAACCCCTCGCCCTTAGCGTTGAACAGGCAAAAGAATTAGTGGAGCTTGCCGAGCAGAACAAATGTACGCTTATGGTGGGGCATACATTCCTTTATAATGATGCGGTTCGTTACGTGAAAGACTACATTCGGCGCGGCGAACTCGGAGAGGTGTATTATGCGTATTTCCAGCGTCTTAATCTGGGCGGTGTCCGCCAGGACGTGGATGCTTTATGGAACTTAGCACCCCACGACATATCAATTGCCCAGTATTGGTTTGCTGAGCCGCCCATACGGGTAGAGTCGCAGGGGATTAGCTTTCTCCAAGAAGGGATTAATGACGTTGCGTTCTTAAGTCTATATTATCCAAGTGGGAGGTTTGTACACATACACGTAAGCTGGCTCTCGCCATTTAAAATCCGACAGGCGGTGGTTATTGGAAGTAAGAAGATGATTTTCTACGATGACACATCCGCGGATAGAAAAGTGGTGATTTATGATTCCGGGATAGACCGTAAAGATGTTGCCCGTGAAGGCGGTGCAGTCCCGTTCAAGGATTTTGGACAGTTCACTTTCATTAAACGCACAGGCGATATATTAATTCCTAAAATATCGTTTCGTGAGCCGCTCCAGGTGGAGATGCAGGAGTTTGTTGATTGTGTAATGCAGGGCAAGCGACCACTCAGCGATGGAAGAAACGGACTTGAGGTGGTTGAGATTCTTGAATCTGCTCAGAAATCCTGCCACGAAAATAGATGATTTTTTTCACCGAGACACTATTAGTAAAGCTAACATTAAGTACAAAATTTATTTGCCCCCCGGCATTGAGAACATCATTACTTAGATAGGTATGGGTTCAGCAGAGGTTATCAACACAGATGAATACTGAGGAGTGAAGGATGAGTTTCATACCACTTGTAGATTTAAAGGCACAGTACAGGGCAATAAAACCTGAGATAGACAGGGCAATCCAGCAGAGCATTGATAGTGCAGAGTTCATTATGGGTGAGCGAGTCAGGAAGTTTGAGGAGGAATTTGCTGAGTTTTGTGGTGCCAGGTTTGCTGTTGCCTGTAGCTCCGGAACCACTGCACTCCATCTTGCTCTTCTGTGTTGTGGGGTTGGGCAGGGCGATGAAGTCATCACCGTATCCCACACATTCATCGCTACTGCTGAACCCATCTGCCATTGCGGTGCAACGCCGGTGTTCGTGGACGTTGACCCCGAGACATATAACATTGATGTTAATCTCATTGAGCAGGCAATCACACCACGTACTAAAGCCATAATCCCTGTCCACCTATACGGACAACCTGCGGATATGGACCCTATCCTGAGAATTGCGCAAAAGTATGGACTAAAGGTAATAGAAGATGCAGCTCAGGCGGTCGGGGCTGAGTATAAAGGCAGACGTGTTGGCACTATTGGTGACTTTGGGTGTTTTAGCTTTTTCCCGGCTAAAAATCTTGGTGCTTATGGCGACGCTGGTATGGTCACCACGAGTAACGAGTCCGACGCACGTCGTCTGCGTATGCTGGTTAATCACGGGCGTGAGACCAAATATGAGCATAAAATCGTCGGGTATAATTATAGGATGGATGCACTACAGGCAGGGATATTAAGTGTGAAATTACAGCATTTAGCGGATTGGACTGAAGCACGTCGGCGGTTGGCTCATCGGTATAATGAGCTCCTGAAAGGACTGCCGGTTGTGACCCCTGCTGAGAAATTTCACCACGTCTATCATCTTTATGTTATCCAATGCGATAACCGCGATGAGCTCCAGAAAGCACTGGAGTCTGAAGGGATTGCGACCGGCATCCATTATCCAATACCACTCCATCTCCAGCCGTGTTTTCAAGACCTGCCAGGCGCAGGAAAAGGTCATTTCCCTGTTACCGAAAAGATAGCCTCAAGGATTCTCTCACTCCCAATGTTCCCGGAATTAACCGACACACAACAGGACAGAATAGCAGAAACCATACGAAAATTCTATGAATACTGACACTCTAAAATTCTCAGGAATGGCTTAATGTAGAACATCTCATCTTGGTATATTATTCTCTGAGTCAGGCTTTTTAAAGGCAATCGGAAACTACTTTTTTAAAAATTTTTCCGCTTTATAAATTTCAGGTGGTGTCCCGAAAGTGGTGGAAAAAGGAGGCTTATCCTCGTAGGATTTGAGATTGTTATAAACAAGGAGAGGGGAAAATGCAGGAACATACAATTAGTCTGAATGCAAAAAAAATGTGGTTCGTATTATTTTTAGGACTATTTATATT
Organism: Candidatus Sumerlaeota bacterium; assembly: GCA_021160705.1. Classification (GTDB taxonomy): domain Bacteria; phylum Sumerlaeota; class Sumerlaeia; order MWCT01; family JAGHBZ01; genus JAGHBZ01. The sequence continues at coordinate 127 of JAGHBZ010000359.1, read as the reverse complement.
TATCATAGGGCTGCTCGTTCGCCTTGCGTATGTCAGTACAATAGACAATCCATATTTGACCTTTCAACACGACATTGGAGAGTACAATCGATATGCAAAGCATCTAATTGAAAGACTCACTGGAGAT
>JAGHBZ010000182.1 GCA_021160705.1 Candidatus Sumerlaeota bacterium | reverse complement strand
TAGTTATTCTGAATCCAGAACATTATATTGCACATCTCACCGAGAAGGGACATCTTGAGTTTGAAGCAGAGGTGCGAGCTGGTAGAGGTTATGTGCCAGCTGAGATGCTTAAACCAGTACAGACAGAACAGCAGATTGAGAAAATCGGAGTGATTTATCTGGATGCAGCATTCTCGCCCGTTCGCAAGGTCGCCTATAAAGTTGAAGCTGCCCGTGTCGGTGAACGAACTGATTATGACCGACTTATTATGGAGATTACCACGAATGGTGTTGTCCGACCAGAGGAGGCACTGACGTATGCCGCCCGTATCCTGAGCGACCATCTACCGGTCTTTGTTGCGATTGAAGAGGAAATCAAGGAAATCCAGAAATACGAAGCCGAAGAAGAAGAAGTCTCTCCACTGGCAGAGCTTGAAGAAAAACTCGAAAAGAGCATTGAAGAGCTGGAGCTCTCTGTTCGTTCATTTAATTGCTTACAAGCCGCCGGCATCAAGACCATCCGTGACCTGGTCCAGAAAACCGAATCAGAAATGCTTAAGTATCGCAACTTTGGGCGGAAGTCATTACAGGAAATTAAAAATATCCTTAAAGATATGGGACTCTCCTTTAATATGAAGTTTGATGAACAGGGTAGACCCCTTAATCTACCTGTAGAGAATGAATAACTCACCAGCGAGGAGACGCAAATAATGAGGCACAGAAAATTACGTACCAGGCTGGGTAGACCAACTGCGCATAGACAGGCGTTGCTAAGAAACCTTGCCTGTGCATTGATAGAACAGGAACGAATACATACTACGGACGCCAAAGCAAAAGAACTCCGCAAATTTATTGAACGCCTGGTCACACTGGGAAAACAGGGCACCACCCACGCACGCCGACTCGCATTCAGCCTGCTACCCAAAAAACAAGCCATCCATAAACTCTTTGAAGAAATTGCACCTCGTTTTAAGGACCGCTCCGGGGGGTATACCCGAATCGTTAAAGACGGTCCACGGCAGGGTGACTCTGCTATGATGAGTTATATTGAATTTACTGAACGCGTGGAGAAAGAAGTCAAACCCAAAAAGCGGAAAAAAGAACGACCTGTTATTCCTCGTTTTTAATCCATTATATCTCACCACATAGGGTAGATTTTTATTTTTTAAAGCCGTCCAAGTGGAGGTTATTACAGTTATGAATGAACGACCAGACGATAAACTTAATCATAAAGAAGAATCACCTACCTGGCATCTGGGAACAAAGAACTATTTTCTTCTCATTCTGGGAATAGCATTGCTCGTGCTGGGGTTCCTACTCCTTTACCTGGTTGACCCACGGGCTGAGAACATCTTTGGTATTCTGGCACCGGTATTCATAATCTCGGCATATATCAGCATATTCTTTGCACTCCTTATTGAGGACCGGAAATAGAGAAATGTGCCCTTTCGCTAGAGCGGTTTCCTTTACACTCCCTGAATTCAGCGTGCTTATATATTTTTCTTTGACTTCTTTCTTTTCGTTGCTCATTTATTCCCATTCGTGATTAAAGTTGTTTACGGACGATAAAAATGAGCGGGGTATCGCCACTTTCTGAGAAGTATATCAGTGAATCTCAGGAAGATACCTTTTCAGGACAAATATAGGCGAAGGTAGTGCCGTGAACAATGGCATTAAACCCGTGTCGGCGTTTGATATGGTCAACCGAGCGATGCAATCGTTGACGGCGGTGTTGGTCTGGCAGGGAGTTGAACATATCCAGTTGCCAGCAGTGATAAAGGAGTCCTCCTGCACCCACCCCAAGTAATCTCACAGCCCGCCGTCGGTCATACATACGGTTAAATAGCTGGATAGCAGAATGTAACAATGCGATTTCATCATCAACGGGCACACTCAGTTTCATAGAGCGACTCAAGGTCTCAAAATCAGCATAGCGCACACACAAAGACAGTATGGTAGCTCTGGCATTTAATCGGCGTAACTCCACAGCTACAAGTTCACAAAGATACGAAATCGCAGATTTAATCTCCTCCTCGCCGTAGAGGTCACGGGGAAAAGTATATGAACGACTCACAGATTTAGGAGGTTCCCCTTCGGCGAGCACAGGCGAATGGTCAATACCACAGGCATACAGGTAGAGTTCCCGTCCGGTCACTCCGAAGAGTTTTGTCAACCACCCTTCGCCTATATCCTGAAGGTCGCCTAAGGTGGTGAGCCCATAGGTGTTTAGTATCTCTGCGGTACGTGAGCCAACCCCCGGCATTTTTTCCACTCTAAGTGGGCGGAGAAAATTCCGCTCTTTGCCCGGTAGAACCTGAAGAATTCCCTGCGGTTTAGCACATTGAGCGGCAACTTTTGCTACCACCCGACTGGACGCAATCCCAATTGAGCACGGGAGACTCAACTCTCCTTTAATACGCTTATAAATTTTGTGAGCAATACCCAGAGGCGAGCTCTTATGTAGTCGTTCAGTGCCGGTCAGGTCAACGAATGCTTCATCAAGGGACGCCATCTCAACCAGTGGACTAAACTCCTGCAGGATGGCTTCTATTTTTTCAGAATATTGAAGATAGCGTGTGTGGTCAGTAGGAACAATAATCGCAGAAGGACACAGACGCCGAGCAACCCCGAGAGGCATACCCGCACGGATACCATAGACTCTGGCTTCGTAAGAAGCAGAACAGACAACTCCATGACGCTGTTCAGGACGTCCAGCTACGATAACGGGTTTGCGCTTCAGACGGGGATTATGAGCCTGCTCCACAGAAACGAAAAATGCATCCATATCAATATGAAGAATTAGCCGATTAGATTTGGTTGTAGAGCAAGAGGAATTGAAAACACCAGACCTCAAAGTTGATAAAGGATTATATATTCTATCTGGTATTGCCATCATGCTGATTTTTTTCAGTTCTGTACTCGCACTGGGTTAAGATAAGTTAAACTAAGATAACTATAATCATACAGAGAAGAAAAAGCGAAAGTCAAGGACATTTTTTAAAATCTTTATCGGAGCCTAATCATCAGGTAATTTTATGGCATTCGTGATGAAGTAAGACATCATCTTTTCATTAACCCCTCAATTCATAGAGGGGTATAAAGATGAACAAGAAACTTGTTAACTGTTTATAACAGGTGTAAAGAAAGAGATTCAGAGCTTGTTTATGAACAACGCTTCATACTTAACTCTTCCGGTGGTAAGCCACCACACTTGATAGAGAATAATAAAAAAACATTAAAACAGTTGAGATACTAATTTTCACGCCTCTTTTTTCACCTTGTTGAAACAAGGTGTTAATGAAAAGCGAGGGATAGGGTTATGCCATCACTGACGTCCTTCTCCTGGTGAGATTCACATATAATGAGGACTAAATTCAGGATATGCGGAGTTTAAAGGTTTCTGGAAATAAGAATATCAAAAATTTTTCAATGCAGAATGTTTACATTTGACAACCTCTTTCTTATTTTTGACAATTAATTGATTTGTTTTAGGAGGGTATGGAAAATGAAACAGCGAGGCTACAATATCAAGAGCTGGGTCTTATTGATCTTATTATTAATTTTTTTAGTTCCAGTTTTCGCCTCTTCAGCGACAATTTACGTGCCTGCGGATTATCCTACTATCCAGTCAGCGATTAATGCCTCAACCGATGGCGACGAAATAGTCGTCTCGCCCGGGACTTATGTAGAGAACATCCATTTTGATGGCAAGAATATCATTCTGCGTTCTACCGACCCGACGAGTCCTTCAGTCGTTGCCAGCACTATCATTGACGGCAATCACACCGGCTCTGTGGTCACTTTCGCCGGCACCGAGCTTACCTCCTGCACCCTCTCCGGCTTCACCATCACCAATGGTAATACTTCTAACTATGGTGGAGGAATCTACGGTGGCGGGTGGGATAATCATACTCTTGCGACTATAAAGAATAATATCATAACCAATAACTCCGCATCGGATGATGGCGGCGGACTCTACAGGTGCGATGGCACTATCCAGAACAATACCATCAGCAATAACTCGGCAGATTGTGGTGGCGGACTCGCCTTGTGCAATGGTACTATCCAGAACAACTCCATCAGCAATAACTCGGCAGATTTAGGCGGCGGACTCGCCTTCTCCTATGGCACTATCCAGAACAACTCTATTTCCCATAACTCGGCATCCTCTGGCGGCGGACTCTACTGGTGCGGTGGCACTATCCAGAACAATACCATCAGCAATAACTCGGCAGGTCAGTATGCCGGCGGACTCTACTGGTGCGGTGGCACTATCCAGAACAACACCATCAGCAATAACTCGGCAGCTTATGGCGGCGGGCTCTCGGGATGTAATGGCACCATCCAGAACAACACCATTACCAATAACTCAGCAGGGCGGGGCGGCGGGCTCTACGGGTGTTATGGGTCTA
>JAGHBZ010000416.1 GCA_021160705.1 Candidatus Sumerlaeota bacterium | reverse complement strand
CCTCTTCCTTTTTTGAAAGAGCAAAAAATCTATAGAAATAATAAAAAAAAGTATTTGAGCCAAACAATTATAAAAATAACCACATCTTTGTCAAGATAAAAATTTTCCAATTTTGTATTTTTGGGGTTGCACTGAAAAATAAATACTTATATGACATTTTTGATAATAAAAAATTCTTCCTGAATCCACGGTCTGGTCGTACTCTCTAAATGATTTCAACAGCAAAATATTCTCCCCTGGTAATCCCAATTAAATCCCTGTTTTTTTCATTGAGCATACAAACAGACAGCACCAATAGGGCAGGGGAGCAATCTAAATGGAAATAGGATACTTGCCAAATTTTATAGTGGTCTCCAGCATTGCACGGAAGTTTTCAAGTTTGACATAATCGGGAATACTATTGCTTGAGCTCAGTACATACCCCCCACCCGGTGCAACAGTCCGAAGAAGATGTTTCACCGCTTCTGCGGTCTCTTCGGGTGTTCCCCGGGTCAATGTATAAGCGAGGTCAACATTTCCAATCAGACAGAGTTTATTCTTAACACGTTTTTTCAGCTCAACAATATCCATAGCTTTTGGTTCAATCGGATGTAGTGCATTTACTCCGCAGGCTATAATGTCGTCAAGCACGTCATATAACACACCGTCAGAATGGTATAGATACGGGATATTTTTCTTCTTGCACAGGTCGCCGATTTTTTTCATCCAGGGGAAGAGATACTTGCGGTATATATCAGGGGAGACCATCAACCCTTCTGTATAAGCCAGGTCATCAGTATACCACAACGCCTGAACACAGTCAAACTCTACCATATTTTCAAACAGGTTGTAGACCGCCTCACCAAATTTCTGGAATAAAAACTCAACTAATTCCAGATTCTCAAAGAGTGCCATTGAGAAATTCTCAAACCCCATCACCACCCAGACCATTGTGAAGATGTCTCCATACTGTCCAATCACTTTCATTGACTCGGGAAGATACCTGGTAATTTCCTCAAACGGTGAATAATCAACTTCTTCCGGGGCAGGGAAATGGTATTTCTCCACGTCTGCCCAGGAAGAGATAATCCCAAAATGCTCTGTTGCCCATTTACGTTGTGGTTTTTCCTGCTCAAACCCGATATGCATATCAGGAGTTGCGGAAGGCAGTTCAAACATCACCTTAGGTTGGAGTTTTATCGTGTCGTAGCCCGCTTTGTAGCAGAACTCCACTTCATCCGCATACGAAGTGATAGGTTTCCCCAGAAATCCTTCTTTAATATTCCTGGCAATACCCAGCTCAAGCATAGGCACGTAATCGGGCTCACCACAAAACAGCGCTGTTCTAAGTCGCTCAAAATTTGGTTCTCTCAAAGTTCTCTTCCCTCCTCTAAAATGAAGCGTCATAGAGAGGTTATAAAAATTATGGTTTTTGCTTTCAAGTTCTTAAAATGCTGTGAAAATGGTATACAAGTACAGGTCTCCTGTCCAGTCTTTTCAGATGAAAAAGCAGGTCCCCTTAATCATTAGGTGTGGTATTAAGAAGAGAAGAAACCCAACTTAAAAATTCCCTTGATTTGTCCACTTTCTCTGAAATATTTCAATTATACTATCTCCGCCTCCTCCTTTAGCCGTCTCCATAATGATTCAACCTTCAGTAATTACTGTTGTGACATTTATCCAGACGCTCCAGGAGTAATTTTTTGAACTCTTCGTCTGAAAGAGCCGGGAACCTCTTGCGTAATCCATAAATAAAAAGTTGATTGACGAACTCAGACATCTCAAATGCTTTAAGCAACCTTTTTTCAGGTGACATCCCACGAAGCACTTGAATATATATCCTATGACTCACTCTGTCTTTAATCCTCATAATTCCCTCGCAACCTATCTGCTTTATCCAGTCAGATATAACAGATAACCACTCCAGCATAAAGTAATCTTTTGCATAGCAAAATTTTAGGTGAGAGCTCTCAAATTCAAGCAGTCGTTTTGCAAAAAATGAGGTCAAGTTGCCTCCACATTTAGGAAATTAGTTATTGTTTGGAAGGAATAATTTTGTTGAAGTCTTTGCAGAGCTTCTTTAAAAATACGTTTAGTGTATTGATGTCGGAGTTGGTGTTAGGATTTGAGCGAAGGAGTGAGAAGTAGAGTCTTTAAGTTCTTGTTTCCATTTAAGGAGTTGTATTAGAGCGAGGACTATGAATGACAAAGGGATGTATTTGTCCATAGCACGAAAAGACCAGCTCCGGAAGTCCTCCCCGCCGAGGAATTCTTTGACATAAAAGTAGTCTATCTCTACACTCCAGCGGTTCTGGTACTAACCGAGTATTTGTTCGGCTCTGATTTGAGTATCAGAACAGAGGAGGAAACGAGGTTCCTTATCTCTGCAGGTGTTCTTTGAGACCACCCGACTGTAGCGTCCAGGGAGATGTCGGAGTTTTCAGATACGTCTCTACAGCCAGAAACGTTTAATTCTGGAGAGTGAGACTGAGGCGCCGAAAAGTATGAGGAAGACGATTATTTTGGTAAAATAATCTCTCTGGCGAGAGGAGAGGTTATAAAAAATCTGTTCTACAAGTTTGTGAATCATCGGCAAAGGTTTAAAGTTATTCATTGGACAAGAGCTCCTATATTTTGGTATTAAACTCAACAAGATTTAATTACCAGGAGTTCCTGTTTTTACAAATAAAATTTAAAATTTTATTCACATTTTTGTAAAACTACTGTATGGAAAAAACTTACGTATTGTTTTGTGAAATCTACTAAATTGAGCCACAGGAAAGTTGTTAAGATGTCTCCTCAACAAGAGAGGATTCTATTAATACTTTTTCTTCTTTTATTAATAGCAAATTGTTCTCTCTCAGCCCAGCACCCTACTGCACCCCAGATTACCTTGAACGACGCTGTAAGTGAGCCGGGCGCCCAGGTAATACTCATTGCTACAATTGAAGGAGAATACGACGAAGGTGGGATAACGTGGTATAATGCCTCTACTGATTATGGCAGCTGGCAATCAATAAATGATTTTATCCAGGTGTATATG
>JAGHBZ010000132.1 GCA_021160705.1 Candidatus Sumerlaeota bacterium | reverse complement strand
GACTCCATAGCACAGCCACAGAAGTGCGTCCACGCTGGAAAATATATACCCGGATTGGTCTGGGCGTCGGCACTCTGGCGACGAATCGCGCACCGTAGAGTCGTTTCACCATCCCAGCATAAGCAGGGTAGCCGACTTTGGGAGTAAAATCTTCACGATTGAGCAGACCAAACTCAAGGCGGTTTTTGTCCCTACCATCGTTAACAAAATTATACCAGAAGATTTTGTCCATCCCTGAAGCAAGAGCCATCACATAAGAGCGCACAAGAAATCTAGCCTGCTCATTCTGGCGTGGGAGAGTATTATCGCTCTGCCAGCCCATCTCAGTTATCCAGAATGGACGCCTTATACCCTGATTCCGATAAAACGCGATGGTCTGCTTCATCAATTTATCCAGTTCAGCATCTTCAGGACTGCGAGGCGGACAATAATAATGCGGTGCAACGCCATCAAAACTATCTCGACCTGCGGTCGCAATAACGTCAGTATCAAATCGTTCGCCCCAGTTATCAAAAACCACAAAGGCTTTTGGGTCAGCGCTTTTTATTGCCTTATAAGCGTGTGCCAGCAGTGTGCCGAACTGAGTGCCAGTACCAGTCCAGAACGTTGCTGGTTCATTCCAGACCTCCCAGTGACTAATGCCATAATTATCCTGCCAATGTTTAGCCTTAGCGAATTCGCCACCCGGACGAAATCGGTTAACCATAGTTCGGACATAGTTGGCATAACTTTTGTATCCTTGCTCACTCAGAGGTTTTGCCCACTTACCCCAGTAGTCAAGCAGTCCAATAATCAGGATATTATTTTTTCGGCAGGCTTCAATAGAGCGGTCAAATCGTTCCCATTGCCATTTGCCGGGTTGCGGCTCGCAGAGGTCCCACAGGAGTTCATCTCTATCCCAGGCTGAGCCCATACGTCGCTGTAATCGTGTGGCAATATTCAACTCCTTTGGGTTAAACCGCACAACATAATAGGCTCCTATCCCAAACGGAGAATCCGGGGTGAGGGCTTTTAACTCTACATCCGGAACAATGGCAAATGAGGTCTCGTCTTTCTGAATCACGTTACCTTTTTTATCACTAATAGTAGCATACACACGAAAATAGCCCTTTTTTTTAATATTCAGAGGTATATTCAAATTTTGCTTATCTGTGCATTGAACTTCCCGCACTAAAAGTACCTGTTCTTTATGGTCAATCACTCTGAGCCTGATTAGGTGAGGTGATTTTTTCATTATGTCTGGTGAAAGCTCCACTGATAATATCAACGTTTCTTCTGGTAATGCTACCGAGAGCCCTTCATTTTGTACCACCTTAATTATTTCTGCACAGGTAGAGACCGGGTAAGTTATTCCCGCCAGAAATATCAGTAGTAGAACTATAAGATATTCTCGTTTTCTCATTGTCTCCTCCATTAGACTATGCTTAATGAAATACTTACCATTGTAAACATCGCAATCACAATCAAGCCTTTTCTATTTCCTGAATGCAGAAAAAAAACAGAAAGGATTTCCAAATCACAGGACAGACAGATTTCACTTGTAGGAAATAATGGGCGAATTTATTTTACATTATTCTTTTTATTATTGCTTTCAGGGTTACTACTCTGAGCTAATTTATTTTTCTAATTTTTCAATGTGAACTGATAATGTACGAAGCGGAATATGAAAAGATGTACTCCCTTGAGGATACCTACTGGTGGTTTCAGGGGAGGAAGAGCATTATTTTTTCACTGTTGAGAAAGTACTCATTATTGACAAAGGAGAGCACAAAACGAATTATTGACCTTGGATGTGGAACTGGTCTGATTCTTGCCGAACTTAACAACATAATAAGCGTGCCAATCGGTATTGATTTTTCAATGACTGCATTGTCGTTCTGCAAACGGCGCGGTCTCAGGGATTTAGCCTGCGCAGATGTTAACAATTTGCCTTTTGAGAACGATAGTTTTGACCTGGTGTTTGCGCTGGATTTATTGGAGCATATAGAGGACGACGAACATTTACTCCGGGAGGTCTGGCGAATATGTCGTCGTGGTGGTATGCTGATTGCGACTGTGCCCGCACATCAATACCTGTGGAGTGAACACGACGAGGCTCTGCACCATTATAGACGATATTCGGCAAAAGGATTCTACAATCTCATTGTCCAGTGTGGCTTTGAACCGCTCAAGTATAGTTTCTGTATCAGTTTTATGTTTCTTCCGATTGTATTGTTCCGCAAAATACAAAAAATCTTCAAATCCTCCGGGAGTCCCAAAACTCATCTGATTATTCTCCCTGGATGGATAAACTCATTTCTCATTCAACTGCTCAAACTGGAGGCATTGCTAATCAGATATATAAATTTACCGTTTGGTGTTTCCCTCCTCTGTCTTGCGAGAAAAAAATAGTCCTGTATTTGCCATCCCCAAATTAGAGCCCAACCCAAAAGAACCACCATTTTTATTGAAGCCGTTGCCCATAAGAGGGTAAAATGTATTATTGTGGAACTTTTATTACCAGGCAAATGAGAAGATAGTGCGAGTGAGTTAGATGTTAGAAGGACTCAAGAAGATATGGGGAGAAAAGTTAAGGGAACGACTCCGAGGATGGGAGGGAAAAAGTTCCGTTGTTTCAAATAACAACAAAGTTATTATCAAAGGAGTGAGTCCATCTGCTTCAGGTCTCTTCGCCGCAACCCTCAGCACTATTCGCCACAACTCTCCTGTGCTTTTTATCGCGGTTAACGAAGATACAGTTCAGGAAATCTACGATTCTCTGCGTTACTTTGCTGGTGAAGAACGTGCATTTCATTTTGCACGCTGGGAGACACTGCTATTGTCTGAAGCCGAAGAACCACCCCTGGAGGTAAGGGCAAAGCATTTTGAGACGTTGAATGCTTTACTTCAATATTCAAACACCAAATCTACCGAAGCGCCCTTGATTGCTACATCAATCCAAACGATGTGCCGTCGGGTATTTACTCCTGATTTTTTTGCCGAGCATATCTATCCTGTCATCAGCTCAGGGTCTCTGAATCTTGAAGAGTTAATCCATCGTTTGATACGAGGCGGGTATGAGCGAACTGAAATTGTGGAGAGTCGGGGTGAATTTGCCATTCGTGGTGGTATTGTGGACATTTATCCGCCTAATTTAGAGCGTGCAATACGTTTAGATTTATTTGGAGATGAAGTGGAATCAATCCGTTACTTTGACGTCTATTCACAGCGCTCATTGCGAGAAAAAGGCTCTCTACAGAAGGTCACAATTTTGCCTGCAAAGGAAAAACTCCTGCTGGATACTGCACAACGACAGGGAAAACTCACAACTCTGTTCCACTGGCTTTCTCCCGAGACTCAAATTATTATATTTGACGGTGATAAATTCCCTGAATATCTTGACGAATACTGGCATCAGATAGAGCGTGAATTTGCTGAGGCGTATGCACGAAACCAAATACCACAGGAACAGATACCAGAGACGCTCTTTCTCCGCCGCTCTGAGATTGAACGTGCACTTGGGCGGTTTACCTGCTGGATACATCAGCCTTTAGGAATAGAGCAGGCAGGTGAACAAAATGTTCTCACATTCAAGACACATTCCTTTGAGGGAATGCCGAGTAGTGTTGAGTCGTATGTGAAGTATCTAAAGGAACGATTTGCGGAAGGGTTTCTGATAAATATATGCTGTGATAATGAAGGACAAGCCTGGCGACTGGAGGAAATTTTACTGGAGAACGGTTTGCCAGCAGTCGCACACCCCCCACATCCTGATAAGAGAACCGACCCATATTATCAGCAACTGCGTCAAGATGGTCCGGGCAGAACCATTACTCTCACTATTGGTGATTTACATTCTGGATTTGTGTTGCCCTCAGTGGGTCTTATATTTTTAACCGATAGAGAGATGTTCGGGCGTTATAAAAAGCGTCATATTTTTCGCCGATTTTACAAAGGCATTCCTGTTGTCAGCGCAGATGAAATCAAACGTGGTGACTATGTGGTTCATATTGACCATGGGATTGGTAAGTTTCTGGGTATCAGACAGCAAATCATAGATGGCAAAAGAGTTGATTTACTTCAGATTGAATATCAGGGGCAGGATAAGTTACTGGTACCAGTAGATAAAATTCATAAGATACAGAAGTATTCCGGAGTAGAGGGACTGATACCTCCGGTAGATAAATTAGGAAGCAAGCGCTGGATTATCAGAAAGAAGAAATCGCAAGAAGCCATTGAGAAGATGGCAAAAGAACTGCTGGAGATTTATGCACGGCGAAAAATAAGCAAAGGCTACGAGTACTCTCCTGATACAGTATGGCAGACGGAGTTTGAGGCTACGTTTCCATACGAAGAGACCCCTGACCAGTTGCGTGCAATCCAGGAGGTAAAGGCTGATTTGCAGAGCTCAAGACCAATGGACAGGCTGGTTTGTGGGGATGTAGCCTACGGCAAGACCGAAGTTGCTATTCGGGCAGCATTTAAAGTCGTACAGGAGAACAAGCAGGTGGCATTATTGTGTCCGACAACTATTCTGGCACAGCAGCACTATCGGACGTTTAGAGAACGATTTGCCGGGTTTCCAACAAAGATAGAGATGCTTAGCAGATTTCGGACTCCGAAGGAACAACGTGATATTCTACATCGCTTAAAATATGGAGACATAGACATTGTTATAGGTACTCATCGGTTGCTCTCTGAAGATGTAGAGTTCTGCGATTTAGGACTGGTGATTGTGGATGAGGAACAACGGTTTGGTGTGCGACATAAAGAGAAACTCAAAAAGATGAGGGCAAGCGTTGATTTTCTTACGCTAACTGCCACGCCTATACCACGCACCCTGTATATGGCTCTGAGTGGGCTACGAGATATGAGCATTATCAACACACCACCCCCTGGCAGGTTGCCCATAAAGACAAAACTCATACATTTTGAACCTGAACTTATTAAAGAAGCCATCATGCGCGAGGTCAATCGTGGCGGACAGGTATATTTCGTTCATAACAGAATCCATAATATCCATAAGGTCGCAGAACAGATTCAAAAGTTCCTGCCGAATGTAAGCATAGCAATTGCACACGGTAGAATGCGAGAACGTGAGCTGGAAAAAGTGATGATTGATTTTGTAGAGAGAAAATATGATGTACTCATCTCCACCACTATTATTGAAAACGGACTTGATATACCCAATGTGAACACCATCATTATCAACCGAGCAGATGCATTCGGGTTAGCGCAATTATATCAATTGCGTGGTCGAATCGGACGCGATATACGCCAGGCGTATGCGTATCTGGTCGTGCCAAAAGGACAGCCCATCACTGAGACTGCGCTCAAGCGACTCGCGGCAATAGAAGAATTCACAGAATTAGGTTCAGGGTTTAATGTAGCGATGCGGGACCTTGAGATTCGTGGTGCTGGAAACCTTCTTGGACGCGAACAACACGGTTGCATAGTGAGCATAGGCTTTGACCTGTACTGCCAGCTTCTGGAACAGACAATCCGACGACTGAAAGGCGAAGAAATTGAAGAGGAAGCCGGACCCATAGAAATTCGTCTTGAGATGGATGCGTATTTACCTCGCGAGTATATCTCAGTGGAATCACTCCGACTCGGCGTTTATAAACGGCTGGCACAAGCACGTAGCCTTGAAACTATTGAAGAGCTCAAAGAAGAACTACGAGACCGTTACGGCAGAATCCCTGCAGTGGTGGAAAACCTCTTAATGATTGCACGACTCCGCGTGGTCTCTCAAAATCTCGGAATAAAAAGAATTTTGCAGAATCATTACCAGTTTACCATTTATACTTCGGGAAATTTAGAAGACATATCCACCATATTAGAGAAAAGCAAATGGAAAGAGGTTTTTCGCCCCAGCATAAAAGGAGAGGGACAGGTCGTTCTGAAGGTGAAGGGGAAAAAGTTAGACGTAGGAGAAATGACGGAGAGGCTCTTCAGTCTGTTAAACGAGTTATGTCAGTTAAGAAACTCCGGGTTATCTTCTGAGAGCAGGATGCAGAAAAATTCCTTGCCAGTTGGATAGAGAATATCATAATTTTTTGAATTAGAATTTTCAGGAGTGAGCATAATGAAAAAAACAAAAAATACGATTATGAGCTTATGTATCGCAATTGTGTTGTTAGCGTTGCTGTGCGGATGTATACGTTCACGAGTAATAATTACTTCTGAGCCGCCGGGTGCAGATGTGACGTTCAAGCACACATATCGAGGTCGTACTCCAATAACGATTCCTATAATATGGTACTGGTACTATGATATAGAAATTGAGAAAGAGGGATTTGAAAAGATTCACACCATAGAGCGTTTTCATGCGCCAGTATGGTTTTATATGCCATTTGACCTGATTATGGAAGCAATGCCTTTCCCGATTTATGATACAAAATACCGTCATTATGTGTTAACACCACTTGAGGAAATGTGACAAAGTAAGATGTGGCGATATGCTTAAAGTAAAAATATTTAAACTACGGCTGAATGAAGAGTTTCAGGCAGAAGATGAAAGTCTGCTTAACGATTTTTTAGAATCTGTCAAAGTGGTAGACATCCAGGCATCCTTACTCAACTCGCCACCTGAGAAGTTCTGGACAGTGCTGGTAGTGTACGAAGAACTGGAGGAGGCGGAGGCATCTGCTATTGACCGCGTACTCTACGATACCTCAGAACCATTGACACCAGATGAGGAAGAAATATATTTGCACCTGCGAAGTTGGCGCGAAATGAAAGCACGTGCAGAGAATCTGCCCTCCTATATGATTCTGCATTCGTCACATCTAAAGGCAATTGTTAAAGTCAAACCCCAATCGTTTGAAGATTTTTATAAGATTGCTGGTCTCAGTCGGCGGAAGATTGAAAAGTATGGCGAAGAAGTGTTGAATGTCCTGCAGAATATAAGACGTCAGTAATTTTGGTACGGTTGGTACGTGCTACGTGAATCATAATCAGCGTCTCCTTAATGAACATTAAGAAAAACCTCATTTATGAATAAGGCAAAAAAGATTTCCATTATTGTTATTGTATATAATGCAGAAAAAACGATAAAAGAGTGTCTTGAGAGTCTCGTCCATCTACGCTTTCCGGGCAGTAAGTTTGAAATTATCGTAGTGGACAATGCCTCTACTGATAGCACGCCAGCCATTATTCGCAGTTTTCCGGTAACTTATGTTTACGAAGCCAGGCGAAATCGAGCGAGTGCACGTAATGCAGGTATAAGGTCAGCGAGTGGCGACATAATAGCTTTTATTGATGCAGATTGCGTTGCTCACCCGGACTGGCTTGAGCGATTAGTGGCTAAATTTGATACAGATGACAAAATTGGTGGTGTTGCTGGTGCGCTGTTATCCGAACCACAGTCCCTGGTTGAGAAATATATAGCGTATCGTAGAATTGTTGACCAGGAAAAGATGCTGGATAAAGGTAGATGTTGTTCTCCGCCATTTGCCCTGACAGCAAATCTTGCCATTCGCCGGAAAGTCCTGGACACAATCGGACTTTTTGATGATGAGAATCTACCAATCACCGGTGAAGACGCAGACTTATGCTGGCGAATGCAATGGGCAGGGTTTCGTCTGGTATATGAACCACACGCAATCGTCTGGCATAAACATCGAAGCAGTATTCGGCAGCTTTTTCTTCAGACTTATGGATACGGTTTCAGCAATGTGAGTCTCTTTGCCAAACACCACAAAAAATTTCATCGACGCATCTGGGTTGATGTAAGATTTTACATCTGGCTATTCAAATCTCTCCTGAAGATTCCTTATGCTCAGATATTTGTGCGAAACGAGTTTGAGCGTGCGGTACCGGTGTTTGATTTTATTGCCAACCTCGGAATTATCCTCGGGAAAATTCATGGAAGTATTTATCATAAGCGTCTGGTCATCTGAAAAATGACGAGCAAAAACAATTACCCCTCTGATGAACAAATTAGAAATGCGCTCATTCATTGGAAGCTAAATAACGATACTTCTCCGCTTAAGCAAATTCTCCAGCACTATCATTTTACCGACATCAGGCGGGCAGTAAATAATGTACTCAGTCTGGCGTCGGATGAATTCGCACTTGATGATTTTATGACACTTTTGCCACGATTACTTAAGTACGCTGATGCATACGGCGACCCGGATACAGCACTGAATAACTGGGAACGATTTGCCCATGTCTGGTTTGACCGAAGTTCGCTGTTTCAATTTATGAGCCAAGAGCTCAGTCTGCTTCGTTTTATAAACCACCTCTTTTCTTCATCGCAATTTCTCACCGACACACTCATTCGGAACCCTGAATATTTTGATTGGTTAATTCAGGAGGATTTCCTAAGCAGGAAAAGAGATAAATCAGAGCTAGTATCTGAATTTGAGACTTCATTACGCATTTTCAAAGACCCGGAGCGA
Source organism: Candidatus Sumerlaeota bacterium (assembly GCA_021160705.1). Lineage (GTDB taxonomy): Bacteria > Sumerlaeota > Sumerlaeia > MWCT01 > JAGHBZ01 > JAGHBZ01. Next base: position 1,650 of record JAGHBZ010000132.1, on the reverse strand, counting down.
AGGCGTGATGCGCTGTGTCGTCTACGCAGACGTGAATTGCTGAGGATTGGCTCACGAGACCTGCTGGGACTCTCTTCGGTAGAGGAGACTACTTATGAATTGTCCGAGCTCGCAGATGCTATCCTCACTATTGCGCTTAGAGAATCGGAAACCAAAATTATTGAGCAATATGGTGAACCCCAAATAAGAAATCCTGAGGGAACAAAAAAATGTGAGTTCGTCGTTGTAGGGATGGGAAAACTTGGGGCACAGGAGCTCAATTTTTCGTCTGATATAGATTTAATTTTTGTATACGAAGAGGAAGGCGAGACGAGCGGTATTACACCCGAAGGAAAACCCGTTAAGAAAATCTCAAATCATCAGTTTTTTAATCAACTTGCACGTGAACTTATACGATTTCTCAGCGAGTACACTGAGGAGGGGAGACTGTACCGATGTGATGTGCGTCTGCGTCCTGAAGCTCAAGCAGGTCCCCTGGCTCGTTCACTTGAAAGTTATGCGAATTATTTTTATTCTCAGGCGCGGTCCTGGGAGTGTATAGCGTATCTTAAAGCGCGCCCGGTGGCTGGAGGTACATCACTGGGCAAGAAGTTCAGACACCTGGTAGAGGAGTTCATCTTTTATCCGCGTGACCCTGAGATACTCAAGTCAGAGGTCTTTAGCCTAAAAGAACGTATTGATTATCAGGTAAAAGAACGTGGACTGATACACCGGGATGTAAAGCGTGGACACGGCGGTATACGTGAAATTGAATTCCTTATCTCCGCTTTCCAGCTATTGTATGTGCACCAGTATCCTGAGTTGAATAACCTCAGTACGTTCCAATCTATTCGTATCCTGTTGAGCGTTGGCGTATTATCCGGGCAGGAAGCATCATTTCTGCTTGAAGCTTATTCGTTTTTGCGTAAGGTGGAACATATGCTCCAGATTGTCTGGGAAACTCAAACACATCTGCTGCCCGCTGACCCGCAGGAGATAAAAAAACTGGCTCGACGGCTCGGATATAATGGCGTGGACTCCGCTGAGCAATTCATTGCACACTACCAGCACACTACCAATGGTGTGCATAATTTATTTCTTAAATTCTTTGCACCCATCTCACTCAAAGAAGTGGAGACAAAACCCTCTGAAATCCTTCAGATTCTTAACGTTGATATCCCCGAAGATAAGGCGTTGGCTATTCTTAGACCATATCGGTTCTGTGAAAGGAGTTCACTTCAGCATTTGCGTCATCTCTATTACGGTACGCGGGAAGTCTACATCCCGGCATCCGCACAAAAGAAATTAGAACAGCTACTCCCACGCATTATTGAAATATGCAGGAGCCTGCCACAACCGGACACTGCAATTCGAAACCTTGCTAATTTTGTCTCCGCAACCAAAGGCGCTGACTCCTTTTACGAACTTGTAGCTGAAGAGCCATCTATTCTGGAGACGCTTCTCCGTATATTCGGAACAAGTGATGCGATGTCGCAGATATTAATTTCGCATCCGGAATTTTTTGAGCCACTCATTGAGTACCTGGGAGACTGCTCATCTACTCTATTTGATGACCCGGGAAGAGGTTTTCAGGCATTTGCGCCTTCAGTCAAAGAAGATAGCCTGCTTTCACTCCTGCGACGGTTTAAACAATTCTGGACACTCCTTATT
>JAGHBZ010000091.1 GCA_021160705.1 Candidatus Sumerlaeota bacterium | reverse complement strand
TCTATGAACACTTCACGCCTATTTTTTTCAATATTGAACGCAAATTAAAAATTCCTTTTGGGCTCAGCATCTTCCTTGTGGCTAAAAAATAAAAATAGTACTTTAAAAAATTCTTTTAAAAAACAGTGATGCAAAAACTCTCCGGAATAGGATTATTTCCCCAAGTTGGTGAGAAGTGAGCCTATGTTATCTGAAGTAAGTTGACGAAACAGCAGTGAGCACTCACAATTGTATGTATAGTAGTGTTTTAATCCAATGTACGCATTTTAAGTCCATAAGTAGGTTTTCGGATGTTCCAGAGATTAAAATCAATCAGTAAATCAATAGAAGGGATAATCCCCTCAGCACTCCGGCGTCGGCATCGCCGTATCACGTTTGAAGGATTAATGTTTATAATCCTGACTTTGCTTATTGGTATGGCGGCGTTAAATACTGGTGCGAATCTTTTATATTTAGTGTTATCAATGATGCTATGCTTACTGTTGTTGTCTGGAGTAGTATCGAGTCTGACCTTGAGTGGACTTAAAGTTCAGCGCATTGCACCCAGGCAGGCAATTGCTGGCGAACCTCAGTTAGTCCATCTGGAGATTAAAAACAAAAAACCTCTCTTCTCATCTTACTCCCTGCAATTTACTGACATTGGTAAAGAGAATGAAAAATATGGAGCAGGCTACGTTTTTCACATTCCACCTCGTAAGACACAGATGATTTCGTATTATTTACTTTTCCCCCGCCGTGGGCTGTACGAGCTTGAAAGAATACGAATCAGCTCGCGTTTCCCCTTTGGATTATTTGAGCGTTCTGTGGATATAACTCTTCAGCATCAAATTATTGTCTATCCGCAAATCGTAGATGTTCGTTCACTTGTGAAGGGACATTCCATAGAAAGCGGAGAAATTGAGAGCTCCAGAAAAGGCGTCGGCACAAGCCTGTATGGGCTCAGAGAATATACTCTGGAGGACAGTGCACGGCTGATTCACTGGAAAGTGAGTGCTCGTGCCAGAGAAATTATGGTGCGTGAATTTGAGAAAGAAGAAAAGAAACGTGTCTCAATTATTATCAATAACCACATTGCGGATAGCAGAAACGTTGACCAACAACTAAGATACTTCTTTGAGCGGGCAATAATTATTGGTGCTTCATTTGCTAAATTGCTGATAGACAATGGTTATAATGTTCAGGTAGTAACGGCATCAGGGAAAATTCCTTTCAGTACAGGGACGAGTCATCTACATCGCATAATGCGTGCACTTGCTCTGCTTGAGTTCACAGAAGAACCCCCGAAACTCTCACTTACAATCACCCGTCCAGAAGCAGAATCAGCCGTTATTTATCTTCAATTCACGGATGAGTCCATTCTTCAGCCAAAAGGTGAAAATGTAGAAATTATTGATGTGCGTCACATTAATGTCTCAGAGTTATTGCGGAAGAGTCCAAGTAAGAGTACACTCTCATCCCAGAACACTCAGCCACAAAAGATTTAAAAAAAGACCCGCACAGATAATAACATTTCTTACTTGAGGTTTAGCAGACGAATGAAATCTGTGCTGTCTTATTTCTTGAATAGAATTCCAGAGGATATGGTCAAATATACGTCATCAGGTCTGGGATAATCATCTCTTTAATAGAATACCCGAGGTAGTAGAACAATTTCATAGCCGAGCAAATGAGGGGACAATTCCTGAAAAAAATATTACCTCAATATATGAACAAAAATTGTAAAAAATTTATACACAATGGTTAATGTTAGGGTAAGGTGTTACTATGTCAGGAAATTCCATAAAATTATCTAACAATTAGGTGTTTATCTCTTGAAAAAGTGAGGGTTCATAAATACATTAATTTAGATTTATTATATTGCGTCGGTTCGTTAAACCTTTGACAATTGCAAGGTATTCTGACTGGAGGTAGAGAATGAAGATTGTAAAAAAACCCTGGGGTGAAGAACGCTGGTGGGCAGTGACCGATAAATACGTCGGCAAAATTCTAATTGTTAAAAAAGGTATGCGCCTGAGCCTACAGTATCACCGTGTTAAACATGAAACGCAATATATTGAGGCGGGAAAAATAAAACTAACTATAGGCACGGGACCAGACGACCTTAAAGAACGGATTGTGGGTCCGGGTGATGCATACGAGCTCCCTCCGGGTACCTGGCATCGTCTTGAAGCCCTTGAAGACGCAAAAGTCTTTGAGGTCTCCACAACCGAGCTTGATGATGTTGTCCGTATCAACGACGATTACGGGCGTACAGAAGAAGACAAATAATATTTCATCATAAGCCCATCTGAAGTATGCAAGAATGCAATCTATCTCATCCGGCAAATAACATATTCATTGCCCAATGCATAACCGTCGGGATGAGTATGGATTGGGTTCTTAAATATACAAAACCAACAATGAGCGCAAAGGGGAACCGGAACAATAGATTATCTAATATCGGTGCTAATGGATGAAACAGGAATGCAAAAAATATTGATGCCACCACCCATCCTGAATAGGTTCCCAGACAGTGCGAGAATCGTCGCTGGATGAACCCTCTGAATAAAAATTCTTCACAAAACGCTGAGACCAACCATCCCACACAAATAAGAAAAAAACATAGAGGTGTAAAGGGAGGTCGTGCTCTCGGCGTGGCTAAGACTATGTGAACATAAACAAAAAGTAAGAGAAATAGAAGTATGCTAAGAAGAGCGTTTGTCAGGAATTTTTCAGGTATACGGACACCAAAGTCCCGGAGGTTACGTTTTCGGAATACACGTTCCCAGAGCAGTGGTAAGAGAACGCATCCCATAACAAAAGCGAGCAAAGATGTGAACCTTAAATTAACCCGGAGAAAACAGGCATTAAAAGGACGATTAAGTAATGAACCCCCTGGCAGATAATTGAAGAGAGAGGTGGCGTAATATACCACGCCTATAGAAATCGCATATACTAAGATTGTCTCGCAAAAGTAAAGCAGTCGGTAGCGCCTTGCCACAATACATAATTCCCTTTTTTAAAGATGTAAGAGAGGAGATTTAACGGACGAGCTTCAGGATGACCAGAGTGTGTAATTTTATCAGTTGCCTGTTATTTACCGACCCAGAGTCCGTGAATATTACACATTTCTCTTGCAGAGACTTCAATGCCTTCGGGTATTTCAAAGACTGCCTCAGGCTGGTCTCCGGGTTTCAGATGTTTTCTGTGAATAACGCCGTCAACAATGAGCTCTATCCACTCAATATAATGTTTTTCCTCCATCGGGTGCAGTGTAGTCTCGCCAACTCTGACCACATATTGAGAACCTTCTCTTTTAATAAACGGGACGTGTTTTTCAATAGAGCTATCAGCGGTTTTCTCTTCCATTAGAAGCATAGGCTGTCCACAACAAATAAGTTCACCTTTTCCCTCGTGGAGCATCTCCACCACATTACCGCATATTTCGCATTTGTAGACTTCAAGTTTCTTTGTCATTTTACCTCTCCCTGTAAAGATTTTTCAAACCAACTCTTTATGTTTTTTAAGGATTTCGTCAGCCAATCTTTCTAATGCTTTAAAATCTTCATTCTCGGGATACCCTTTTATAATAACGAGCTCAATAAATTCAGCGTTGATACCGCTTAGAAGTTCTTTGAGTTGTTCTACGAATTTCCCACCCCAACCATAAGAACCAATGATTGAGACAAATTTTAGTTTTGGTCGGAGAGCGTTCACAAGATATGTGGCGTAGACCGCTGAAGGATGTGCACCTGCAAGAACCATCGGGGTTCCAATTACCACTGTTGCTGTATCCACAAGCGCCATTGCAAGCTCCCCTATATCGCTCTTTGTGAGGTTAAATGGCTTAACTGTTATGCCCCTCTCTATGAGAAGCTCCACAAAATAAGAGACCATCCTCTCAGTACTGCCGTGCATTGAGACGTAAGGGAGTACGACTTCATTTTTTACTTTATCGCTTATCCACTCCCTGTAAGCGTCAATAATAAAAGCTGGGTTCTTATATACAGGTCCATGACTTGGAGCTATTATGTCTATTTTGAGCCCTGAGAGTTTTTCTATATTTTTTCGTATGACAGTTCTGAATGGCATCATTATCTCTGCGTAGTAGCGCTTTGCGCCCTCAAGCAATTTTTCACCTTCCTCGGCGAATAACGAAGAAGTGGCAAGATGCGAACCAAAAAAGTCACAACTAAAAAGAATTTTATCTTCAACCAGATACGTGACCATTGTCTCTGGCCAGTGAACCCATGGGGTAAGGATAAACTTTAACGTCTTATTGCCTAAAGAAAGCGTCTCTCCATCTTTTACTACCAGAAACTTATCATCTGGAATTAGCAATAAGTCTTTTAAGAAAGAGGCACATTTCGTGTTGGTAACGACCCGCGCCATCGGATACAGCTCAAGCATCCTGGGTATAGCACCTGAATGGTCTTGCTCTGCGTGGTTTGATACTATGTAATCCACTCGCTCAACCCTGCTATCTTTGAGGTTAGTTATTAGCTCCTGCTCTTTTGTCGGGTCAACGGTATCGATAAGGGCTATCTTCTCGCCTCCTTCTATAAGATAAGCGTTATAGCTTGTGCCGTCGGGTAATGGAATGAGCTCGTCAAAAAGCCTTCTATCCCAGTCTATTGCTCCGACCCAGCGTACGCCTGATTTAATTTCTCTACCTTTCATTTCCATTTCCTCTACCTCCTAAAATTTTTTAATGACACCTGTTTCTTACATAATCCAGAGAACTGGCAATCACCCCAAAGGTGTGCCCGCTGAGATTTGTCAGCACCGAATCTCCTTACTTTTCTGCGTTTAAACCGAGGTGGTATTATCAGTTTGCTACTACTTCTTTATCAACAGAAAAAAATACTCTTTCAGGATTATTGTATTAATATTAATCTCTCTGAGATTTAACGGCTTACTCCATAAATTGAGTTCAGCCATTGCGGGTGTTGAGCCGGTAATTTATTTTGTTTTATTAAGTCACGCCATTTTTCGTCGGTCAGGCGGTTATTCATCGGCATCT
>JAGHBZ010000085.1 GCA_021160705.1 Candidatus Sumerlaeota bacterium | reverse complement strand
GTCCCGAGCACCGCTTCTCCGCGCGTATATCTAAGCGCCTTGTCAACGTCTCGTTCTATCAAGGCATCAAAGTAAAGTTTTACAATTCCAAATGGACTCTCTGTAGTAAGTTTGAGGGTAGTAAGCTGCCGAATTGTAAGAGCCATCAACACAATAAAGGCTATCACACCAATTAGTATACCAGCCTGGATAAGAAGATGATGATACCGCACTAATTTTTCCTTTGCTTCATATAACTTGTACTTCAGTGGTGTTTGCTCAGCGGTGGCAAGGGTTGCCTGATAAGCTTTAAAATCCTCAGGGGCGTCGTATTTTAACCAGTGTTGAATTGCCTCAACGGTTAATTTCGGCTCAAAGTACTTGCCCTGTATTGGGCGAAGTCCGTTACTCAGAAGCGTATGAAGGGTTTTATATGGAACATATTCTTTCAACTGAGATAGATTATGACTGAGGCTAAACTCCTTTACAATAGACTCTGTCCAGACCCATAAGAGTGAATAAATATCAGGGTTCACGTCTTCCGGATGAGGCACATTGGCGAGTTCTGGCGGGGTATATCTTCCTGAGCCAAGTAAAAGTAACCCGTGTTTGCTTCCGGGTGCAACAGGAATAAGTCGCCACGGGCATTCTCCACTCTCAGGGTCTTCAACAATTGTATCAGGCGTGAGTCCAAGTGGAGCCAGATACTCTGTCTTTGCGCAATCAATTGATTTAGCACAGGTAAGTGCCATTTTGCCTGTCTCTCTGAGGTCAGTCCAGCCGTGCGTAAATTTTTCACGCACAGTCTCTCCCCCTGGGTCCTCCACCACCAGAAGAGGGATTTTTGACTCAGAAACAATTTTCTTTATTTTCAAAAGTCCGGGACACGTTGAAATCGCAAGGGATTGCCACTTCTGGTATGAAGCCCGGGATTCCTGGAAGAGTTTTATCCCCTGCTCGGTTGTAAAGGCAACTATGAGCACATTACCTTTATTCACCTGTTCAGCGCGCCAGATTTCTCCCCAGATTTCCTCTACGATGAGAGTTCGCAAAACTACACCAATCTCTTTGAGTTCATCCCCTGAGTTGAACACGCTCATTAGACCTGCCTCCCCATCTTTTGAGAGATTTGAGACGAGCTATGCTTATTATGTATATCTCAAACCTATTCGGTCAAGCACCTTTTATTCTCATAGTGTGGTAGGATGTGCAGGCTGAGGGTAAAAAATAGCCCTTCTTTTCCCAGGCTAATGCATAAGCCTATCTTTTCTTGTGTTCTTTGCGAGAGTTATGGTGTAATATTTTGACTTATGTTTACTGGTAAACATATCTATACACTCCTTGCTGACCTGCTGGTACTGGCGCATTTCATATTCGTATCGTTTGTGGTGTTTGGATTTATCATAATCTGGGTGGGTCATTTTTTAAGGTGGTCATTTATTCGCAATTTTTATTTTCGCATATCGCATCTGATTGCGATGGGGATAGTGACGCTACAGGCACTCGGAGGGGTCATTTGTCCGCTTACAGTATGGGAAGACCAATTGCGCATTATGGGTGGTCAGGCGGGTAGATACGAAAGTACGTTTATCCAGCACTGGATACATAAGGTTTTGTATTACGATATTAGTCTTGAAGTTTTTAGTGTGATATATGTGCTCTTTTTTCTTGCCATTATTGCAACATTCATTCTTATCAAACCCCACCTACCAAAACTTTAGGTGGCAGACCTCAGAATCACTGAAGTTGTTTTTGTTTATTCTCTTAACCAAAACATAACGGCTTACCACTGCAAAAACCTGGAGTGAAACGTTGCTCGTGGAGTAGGTTCCAATTCCTGTTCTTGAAAACCGTTAAAACAATTAGAGGGTTTCTTACTCATCTTTATATCTCTCAATTGATAAATTGAGGGGTTTCTGAAAAGATGGTGTCTTCCCTTAATACCGAATTCCATAAAATTACCTAATGATTTTGGTTCTCCAGCAAAGACCAGATGAACCGAGCGACCTGTTCTGCGCCACTGGTGGACACCTCGCGCGGGACTCGGGGCAGTGATAGGAGGTCACGGAGTTGACTTAACCATCTGCCGTCCTGAAGCCCCTCTTTCTCAATGGCGATACCTTTCATTTGTGCGGTAATAAAGTTAGTTAAAACTTCGGTTTCAGGGAACTTTTCTCGTTTGATGTAGCCATAAGGAACTCCCGCTGTATAAACCTCCGCAAGTGTGCTATAACCGAGTTTAGCGATGACAGCATCAGATGCCTGAACAAGGTCTGGATGGTAAAAATCTGAATGAGGGGGTAAGAGAATTACATTATCCTCACGTAAGGTTTGTTTCATTGGTGCGTAGCCAGAGAGCACAAAATAAATATCATCGCGCTGAGATTTCAGTTCCGTCAGAAACTCCCATTGCAGAGCGAGCCCGCCCAGGTTAATCAATACCATCTTTGCAGAGGCTGGAATCTTTAGTTTTTTTCGCACATCAGCAAGCGCACTTCTTGGTTTGCGACTCACTGGTGGTGTAGTGAGATTGCCAGCCCGGGGCTGGCAAACAGGCTCTGTCTGGATACGGTAGTCCGCTCGGTCAAATTGCTCTTTTAGATACGGGATAAATTCACGCAGTCGGGGTTCTTCCTGTGCGTATCCCTGATATATCCAGTCCCAGGTAAAATTTTCAACAAGTACCGATGGAATGCCTGCTTCTTTTGCCACTGCAATCCCCAGCGGTGAAATATCGCACACGATTAGTTTGCACCCTAGTTCATTTATGGTTCTGGCAATACGCCTGAGCTCTGATGACTGAAACGGCAGGAATTCATTCAAACGTTCCACTGTCGCTGGGAGGTCTTCTACCAATGGTGTCGTCTGGACAAGACCTATATCCGTTAGCAACGAATGGTATCCAAAATCCCGACTCAGGGATTCCTGAAAAAACCACTCAGGTACCGTGGTAAAAATTTCTACACGAATTGAGGGACTGATAGAATGGAGTGCCTCCATCACTGCCGATGCCCTGGCTGAATGTCCATACCCATGCGGCGAGATAAAAAAAGCAATCCCACGCACACTTGAGTCTTTTGTCCGCATTGGCATTTCTTTCTCCTACCTGCTTCTAAATATATACCGTTATGCTTACTGAGGATTAATGTCAATAAAGTATACACTTAGAATAAACTTGCTCTGTCAAATTAGCAAACAGAAGACCGAAATTTTTCTTCAACGCTCATTAATACATCACTGGCACAATTTCCATTATTTATCTTTGCCTCTTCCAAACTGGTGTTATCTCTGATACTTCACATACAAAATAGAAAAGAGTTGCAACGGTTCGGGCACGTATGATAATTTCTATAATTAACAGAATGTTTAAAGATTGATAAACAGGCAGGATGAAACAGAGCAAAATTCTCCAGTGCATCGTTTTATATTTTTCTTTCTTAATGTTCGTGCACCCTGCGTACTCTGAACAGCCAATTCAGGTAACTGTCAGTATTGTGCCTCAGAAGTATTTTGTCCAGAAAATAGGTGGGCAACACGTTAATATTATGGTTATGGTTCCCCCGGGTGCTTTTCCGGGGACCTATGAACCAAAACCCCAGCAGATGGTCGCATTGAGCAGGTCAAAAGTCTTTTTTGCTATTGGTGTTCCTTTTGAGAGAGTCTGGTTATCTAAAATATCCGCCGCAAATCCTGAAATGTTGATAGTGCACACGGAAGACGGAATTAAGAAAATTCCTATGCAATCTCCATATACCCATAAAACAAAAGATACTCAGAATCGGGAAGAGCAGCGCGAACACGCTCATCGTTCAGGGATACCAGACCCACATATCTGGCTCTCCCCGCCCCTGGTCAAGATTCAGGCACGCCATATTGCCGATGCCCTGATAAAGGTTGACCCTGCTCATAAGGATACATATAAAGCCAACTATAAAAAGTTTATAGCTGAACTGGACGAACTTGACAGAAAAATCCGAACCATATTTGCAAATAAGAGACAGAAAATTAATTTTCTTGTTTTTCATCCAGCCTGGGGATATTTTGCCAGAGAGTATGGACTTGAACAAATCCCGGTTGAAATTGAAGGGAAAGAACCGGGTCCCAAAGACCTCAGGCGATTGATTGAGCTTGCCAGGAGTCGTGGCATCCGTGTCATCTTTGTTCAGCCACAGGTCTCCACAAGAAGCGCAGAGACTATAGCCAGGGCAATTCACGGCACCGTGGTGATTGCTGACCCTCTGGCTCTTGACTGGGCTAAGAATTTGCTTAACATCGCAAACAAAATTAAATCTGCCGTTAAGTGAGAGGAGAGTTATGCAACCTGTTGTAATAGAAGTCAAAGATGTCTGGTTTTCGTATGACGACCATCTGGTATTGAAGGACGTAAACCTCGCCATAAAGAAAGGGGATTTTCTTGCATTGCTTGGTCCTAATGGCGGCGGCAAGACCACTCTGCTCAAACTTATGTTAGGCATTCTTAAACCTGACCGCGGCTACATCCGCATCCTTGGCAAAAAACCCAGTGAGGTGGCTGACCGACTTGGCTATGTTCCTCAGGATACTATGATAAACAAGGATTTCCCCATCTCGGTGATGGATGTTACCCTGATGGGCAGGTTAGGACATATTGGACGGCGCTGGCGCTACTCTAAGAAAGACCGACTTCTGGCTGAACAGGCTCTTGACCGCGTGGGTATGCTAAACTATCGCAATCACCTCATTGGCACACTCTCCGGCGGGGAACGACAACGCGTATTTATTGCACGTGCGCTTGTCGCTAACCCTGAGTTCCTCTTTATGGATGAGCCTACCTCAAGCGTTGACTCGCAATGGCAGACTGAACTCTATGAGCTACTTAAAGAACTGAACAAAACCGTGACCATTGTGGTGGTAAGTCATGATATTTCGGTATTATCAAGCTATGTAAAGTCGGTGGCGTGCGTTGCGCAAACGGTCTATTTCCACGATTCAGCGGAAATTACTCAGGAGACACTGGAGAAGGTCTATCACTGCCCCATAGAGTTGATAGCTCACGGAGTGCCGCATCGAGTCCTCCACTCGCACATAGATAAGGATAAGGACAGGAACAGGTAACTATGTTTGACGCTCTTCATTATGAATTTATGCAAAACGCATTGTTTGCTGGACTGCTTGCGAGTGTTGCGTGCGGAATCATTGGCACCCTGATAGTTGTGAACAGAATTGTGTTCATCTCGGGTGGTATTGCCCACGCCGCATACGGCGGTATTGGGCTTGCTTTTTTTATTGGGTTCTCGCCTCTACTCGGTGCGGTAGGGTTCGCTCTGGCAGTCGCTTTCATTATCGCTTTTATCTCACTCAAAAATAAACAACGTGCTGATACGGTTATCGGTGCACTATGGGCAATGGGAATGGGGTTTGGGGTTATTCTTATTGACCTGACCCCCGGCTACAACGTTGACCTGATGAGCTACCTCTTTGGGAGCATACTCACTGTCCCTCGCTCTGACCTGTGGTTGATGATTCCTCTGGATGTTGCTATCCTGGTGATTGTCACGTTCTTTTATAAAGATTTTCTCGCAATGTCTTACGACGATGAATACGCAGGTCTTATGGGTGTGCCGGTGAAAACGCTATATTTCGTCTTGCTTGCACTGGTCGCTTGTTCGGTGGTGGTTATCATTCGTGTGATTGGACTAATTCTGGTCATTGCTCTGCTCTCTATTCCGCCTTATATAGCCGAACAATTCTCTCGCTCGCTTCAGGGGATGATGCTCATCTCAACTCTGCTCAATATGGTGTTCACAATCATCGGGCTCTGGCTCTCATACACATTTAATATTACCTCCGGGGCAACCATCATTATGGTAGCAGGGACCTGTTTTTTCCTTTCAACCCTCCTCAGGTCGCTCAGGAGAAAAAGGATTCCAGAAACACTTAAATCCGCTGATTAGGATTGAGTACAAAAAGTATATTCACATTTTACGTGCTATTTCCCCGGCAATATCCTGTATCCTCTCTTCTCAAGATAATTGCCCAGCCATATAGAACTCAGAATAACCAGGGGGATGGATACAAAAAGCCGTATCAAACTGAATTTCATACCTAAAAACGACGCTTCAAATATCGTCATTGGTACCCGGCAAATTGCCGATGCTCCCACGTAGGTGAAAATAACACTGAGTTTTGCCCCCTTATTATACAAAGAGTACGCAACCGGAAACGCTACATATAACCCCCCAACCGTCGTGCCCGCAAGTAGCACTGCCCAGAGGTATCCCCTCAGACCAGAGCGTTCACCAAAATGCTTCTCCACGGTCTCCTTTTTTACCCATACCTCAAACAGACCGATTAAAATGAAAGCACACGGCAGTACCCTGAACATATCCACTGAAAAAGTCTTGAAAATCCTGCCTATCTCTCTCCCCGGAGCAAATCCCACCGCGAAAGAAAAGAGGATAAAGATAACGTATGCAGATATGCTTGCGGTCTTAAGGATGTCGGTTCGTCTCATCAGAATATCTCCCTGAAGAAGATGCCGGTCATTAAAGCCACTACAAGTGCAATTGCCAGACTGAGCATGTTTCTTATTATTGTTGCCCTTGTCCCAAAATACGCTTTCTCTATTGGATAAGTCAGAATCCCTACCATCATTAAAGTCGTAGTAAAAGCCGATAATACCATATAAAGAACTCCCTTTTTCAGCAGAATACCAGATAACGGAAAGGCAATAAAACCCGGCATTAATGTGATGGAACCAAAAAAGGAAGCAAAAAGTACTGCAATGAATTTATTACCGGTTCCGAGATACTCTGAAATCACCCTGTCCGGAACAAGAAAAAGGACAATTGAAACAAGCACAAGCATTGTCAAAAAGGCAGGCAAAATCTTTACGAACTTCTTGACGGCTATCTCAAACGCCCTGAACGTCTTCCGATAGTCCACTATAAATGACACCAGAACCGCTAATCCTGTCACCACATACAAAAAATACATCTTCCCTCCCTTCCCCACTTATCTATATTGCATTTGACAACCAGCTCATCTCTGAACATTCCGTACAGCCGAATTTTGCATACCCAAAGCCATTATTAAACGATTGTAATAACACAAAACTCTCTTCTCTAACTGCTGAATGTTGCTCAAAAACAAGACTGCTTCTGAAGTTATATGAATCGGCTCTTCTTTAAGAATAACTTTCAGGTCAAACTCTTCCCGCCATTCTGGAAGGATAAAAGGTAATTCTTTGAATATTTTCTCATCCTTAAAATCCCTTTTTAGCCTGTCGTAGATAACATTCTTTTCACCAGCAATGAGCAGAAACTTAGAAGTGTAGTCCTCTTTGTTCTCTTTCTTATGATTGAAATACTGCCAGAGAGTGCTTAACGTCATCACAAATTTACGAAGCTTATTAACCAAATATGCCTTGCCTGCGAGTCTTTGCTCAGGATGTAAAAATTCAGTTGGTCTCATACCTTGTGCCCTTCCTTCGCAAGATAACCCTTTATTTCAGTGATAAACTTCTTTGCCCAACCCAAAACCTCTTTTGCTTCTTGTTCACTCACCTTTGGTGTGAAACTGTAATCACCAACCAATCGCTTTTTAAAAGACTCGCTTAACATTTTACCCATTTCAGGCTTAAAGATGCCCGTTTTTATGAAATGCTCCCCAAAGAGAGAGATAACGCTTCTATGAGAGGAGAACTTTAACCCTTTAGTTAAAAGCAAAGCTTCTGTTGCATAAAACATAGCATAGTAGGAGCG
>JAGHBZ010000479.1 GCA_021160705.1 Candidatus Sumerlaeota bacterium | reverse complement strand
GTTGATATGCCTCTATTAACGTTGTAATAAGAATATAAGAGCAATGGCTATAATAATAATCAGTAAGATGATACCAACGATTTTACCGCCTGATGATTTTGATTTCTTTTTAGTCTGTCCATAAGATTCACCTTCAGTGCCAGCAATAGATTTGACCGTGGAGATTGTGACGCCTTCATCCCGGGTTGTGGAACGTTTCGGCGGTACGAACCCTTCAGAAAAAAGCTGATACGCACCCAGCGTTCTACCAAGATAGATAAATATATAATGCCATAATTTGTAATAGAGTTGTTTGTCGACCAAAGGCAATGTTCTCAGGTGTGCGACAGAGATACTTTTGCGTAGAAGCTCAATGGCTTTATCACCAGCAAAATACAAACTCTCATGCACTTCTTCCGATAAAACGCGTTGATACTTTGCGATTTCGCTTTTAATTTCCAGGAACTCCTGCTCTTCTTCCCGGGTTATGGGTTCGGTGGTGAAAGCCTTGAGATAATATTTGCGAAATCTGAGCCACAACTCATAGAACTGTTTCAGGTCATTCCGGGTCTCTTCAATTTGCGCTATTTTACGTGCTGCGGTCATTTGCGCTCATTATAGTTTAATGGTCATCTGGAAAGAAAGGTCTATCTTCCCATAAACATTTCAGTCTCATAGTAACGGCTACTTGCAGCTCCAATTGGCTCGCCAAGGACTCCTACTCCCATCTTTTTCTGTGCCTCTTTAGCTTTCTCCATCTCTACGGGATTAAACCCAGGTGGCATAGGATATTTTGGCTTAAGTGGGGGTGGGGGGACATACAATGAGTAGAATTCGCTGTATATATCGTCTTTATTCTTGCGGAACATACGCAGGAAGATATTTGCCCACGACTCTAACTTAGTATCCAGGTCTTCTTCAGTAAGAATACGTTTGGGAATTAAAGAGACTGGCTCGTCTGTCAAAGTAAATAGACGAAAGAATCCCAGGGGACCATAGCTTTCAGCTGCTAATAGGAGATTGATTAATTTAATTTCTAATTCGAGTGCCTTAGGGCCAATCACGTCGTTTATCTCTTCTATGTTAGTGTAAGTACCATCATTTGCGACTTCGTCGCCGTGGGTTCCATCGTCATAGAATTGGTCTTTCATAGTTTCCGGGACCTCTTCGTATCGCACATCTTCAAGTAATTCCCCTGTCACAGCACATTTTACTCTTCTCCCTGTGACCACACGAATCATTCTGACAAATGGCGTGGGTGTGGGTAATTGAGGTGTTGGCTGTGCACCCATTTCAGCACGCATCATCATTGCCATCTCGGGTCCCATCATCTCTGGTGGTATTGCTTCTCTTTCTTTTGGTGCTACTGGTGCGGGTGGTGGTTCAAAAGGACCCCTTACAGCTTCACGTGCACGACCTGTATATGTGGAGGCAGATAGACCCCCAGAGGGGCTTGACTCAAGCAACGGTTCCTCTGCACCACCTGTCTCAAAGGGATTTAACTGTCCCACTATTGGTACTGCAATCATCATTATTCCTAACATCCCTATTATGCACAATATTTGTTTCTTCATAATTCTCACTCCCTTTGAGGATTATTTAAAAAAACATCGTTCAAATATATTATACTTATGGCAATCACCAGGCAATGTCAAACAAAAATGCCTCTATTTTTCAAGACCCATAAGCTCTTTTCAGGTTTTTATTTTTGTTCCTAAACGAGGTAGAGTCTGCTCCTTTATTAACCTATCGTCAAGAAATTTGAATATCTTACCTGCAGAGTAATATTGCCAGATTTCAATTTTGTTGCCCGTCTCTCTGTCTTCATCAATTTTTATGCTCTCCGGGTCACCATACTTGCATAGGACCTTTAATCTGTCAGACAAAGGCACCACACTATAGTTATTCTCATTGACGAACACAATTTCCTTTTCAATGCGACGAAACACCCAGGACTTTTTTGTCTTTCTATAGAGTTTCTTATCAATTGCCCGGTCCACATTCAGATATGACTTGATGCGTCCTTCATTATCCCACCAGATGCGGATGAAATCAGGTTTACCGAATTGCTTGAACACTGCCTTTTGAGCCGGGGTTAATTTGCTTTCTTCAGGCCAGTCTTCGGTAGGAAGTGCGAGATTTACCGAGAATTGTGGATTAAGAATAAGAAATTTCTTTTTGAAACATCCGAAAAGAAATGTGGTCGCAACAATTAAGACTATTATCCTGTTTACTCTCATTGTCTCTTTGCTTCTACGAGTAAGTCTTTATTTTTTACCAGATAAATGAGCCCGGATAATATCGTAAAAAAGGCACAAAGATAGATTAATATCCTTAAAAGATTTTTGCAAATCAAATCAAGCGATAGGTTAAGAATTGTTAATGTAGCCCAGGTGCCTTGAAGTGTGAGTAGGTCTCTACCGCATAAATAGATTAAAGCCACAAGCACAGTTAGTATCTGCCAGAAAGTCTTGTGCTTACCCCACCTGCTGGCGTAAATGACACGTCCTTCCATAGTGCCAAGTGAACGTAACCCGGTAATTAAAAACTCACGGGATAAAATCAATATGACTATCCACGCGGGAAAAATATTTAGCTCCACGAAGCTGATAAACGCAGCAGAAATAAGTAATTTGTCAGCCAATGGGTCAAAGAGTCGACCCACATTTGTGACTAAATTATATTTGCGAGCAACTATACCATCAATGGCGTCCGTTATCCCGGCTAAGATAAAGAGACATAATGCGGTAATCCTGAATCCTGCAACCCAACGTAAGTCCGTGCCTAATTCTTCGTATAGGAGAAAAAAAATAAAAAATGGTATTATGGCGATACGACTTAATGTCAATTTATTTGCTAAATTCATATCGTCGCGTCTTGCCTCACACTTATGATATTTTGCTTCACCACACCGGGCACAATGTATAAAGAACCCTTTTACTCAAAAAAGCAGTCTCAATTAATCATATTTCAACCCACGAGAGATAAAATCTCGCGAAAAATATTCAAAGACCAAATCGCTGGAGCTATTCTTTCGTAATATATAATTTCAGGAGTGAGTCTACTCTCTTTGCGGGATATAAGCAAGTTGAAACTTTACTCAGGTTTTCTGATTATGACTTATGGAAGAGCAGAAGGAGTAAGAACACAAAGGCTCTCAATCCTGCCCCATATCTAATCAATGCTCACAGTTTTGCGTCTTTGCCGAGGTAGGGGTCATCGGTCAGCAAATAATTTCTGACATACTCAGTAATAGCATCTTCGAGCGAAAATAATTCACGGGTGTAACCCAGGTTTTGTAGTTTTACTATCTCAGCCCGGGTAAAATATTGGTACTTATCCCTGATAGGGGGAGGCATATCGAAATACTCTATCTGAGGTTCTTTTCCTATTGCATTAAAGACGGCAACCACGAGGTCATAAAAACTCCTTGCCTTTCCTGTGCCAGCATTAAAGATTCCCTGTGCGTCCGCTCGGTCATAAATAAAGAGCGTCATATCAACTGCGTCCTTAATATATAAAAAATCTCGTAACTGCCATCCATCTTTGTACTCAGGAATATGCGATTTGAAGAGACGCACCTTGCCGGTGGCTTGTATCTGTTCAAAAGCCTTGTGCACGACACTCCGCATATCGCCTTTATGATACTCATTAGGACCAAAAACATTGAAATACTTGATTCCCGCAATTCTGGTCAGGAGTCCATTGCGTAAAGCCCAGAGGTCAACTAAATGCTTTGAATAGGCGTACATATTGAGTGGTCTAAGTCTGGGGAGCAGTGAGTGGTCGTCCGAAAACCCCTGAGTTCCATCGCCATAGGTGGCAGCACTTGACGCATAAACAAATCTTTTGCCTTTCTCTACAGACCAGAGTGCCAATCGCCTGGTGTAGTCAAAATTATTCCTAAGCAGAAAATCGGCATCTTGTTCAGTGGTGCTACTGCAGGCGCCCATATGGATGATACCATCAATACTGCCGGCAAAATCACCCTTTTCAAGACGTGGGAGAAACTCATCTTTGTGGATAAAATCAGCGAACCTGAGATTAACAAGATTTTTCCATTTCTCGTCACTACCCAGCTCATCCACTACCAGAATATCGTCAAACCCACGCCGGTTAAACCCCCAGATAAGAGCACTCCCGATGAACCCGGCTCCACCAGTAATTACTATCATAGACTCCTCCAGAATAAATTTCCTTTCATAGAATTAAGAGGACATTTTTTAGTTAATGAGCTATCTTATACTCGTACTCAAAAACTCGTGCCCGCAGGATAAATTTATTATCATACGATTGTCCTACAATGAGTTTGAGAGTGAAAGAAGTCTAAATTTCTATTACCTTACCAGCGCCGCCGTCAATGTATTTCTGTGGAAATAGGTCTTTAATTTTTGACTTGAATTGAGTACAATGACAGGCACAGACCAGCTCCAGTTTATTCAGCAGGTCAAATTCATTAAATCCATGCAGACCCCCAACGATGGCGTGCAGATTTCCGAAGTTTGATGCAGAGTTAAGGATAGTGCCCACACCGGGATGCGAACATCCCACCACCACAACTAATCCTTTTTCTGTTTTTACCACCAGCGATTGTTCAACTCCCGCAAGCTCGCCAGTAGAGAACACATTCTCGTGAATCTGAATTGCCTTTTCCACTTTCACCACTTCTTGAGCACCGTGCGGCTCTGGACAGGACGCAGGAATATAGACTTTGACCCTGTTATTTTGCTTAAGAAAATCTGAAAGACCTCCAGTGTGGTCCCAATGAGCGTGGGAAATAAATACCTCTTCAATCGTGGAAGGGTCAATGTTGAGTTTTTTCATATTAGAGAGCAAGATTTTGCCATTTGCCCCTGTGTCAAAAAGGATTCTTGGAGTGTTCTCCACCTCCACGAGACACGCAAAGCCCCAATCAGACTTGAGCCCTTTCTGGTAAACCTCGTTATCGTAGATAAGTGTTATTTTCATCGTATTGCACCTCCTTATTCTTGTTTTGTATTTTCAAAGACTAATCATAGAGTAAAGATAAAGATTCTTTCGGCTCAAATTTAAGTTATTTAAGTTACAACATATTTTTTCCCTACTCACTCTCAGTGATAGCTTAACATTTCCCATTTTATTTCATCTCTTTTTTGAAATTAGTTATCGTTCTCTTGAGCCTTTGTAAATAATGTTATGAGGTTTAAGTTTTATCCACTTTTTCTGGTCAATACCTATGAGCTGACCACACGTGCATCGGACCTCATCCCCATCCTTTACAGTAAAATCTTCAACTATTCGTTCTTTCCAGCAATGCCACAATTTGCCTTTCCCCTTTTTAATGTACTTAAAGAGCTTACTCTTACATTTGGCACATTTAATCGTCAACATCTTTGCCAACCGTTCAGGACAATGACCAGCAAGTCAGGTTCTATATTCTCCTGCTTCTCCCGGGAATCCTGGTTAAAATAAATTCTTTTTAATTTTTCGCGCCTGCCCCTTGCAAACATTTATTGTGAGAGCTTGTCCTTAAGGGATTGTTCTAAGGAGCGTAGTTTCCTGTTAGTGCCGGTAACGGGTTTGTAGCGTTTGATAGAATCCAGTGCTTTTTGTAGCTCGCCTTTTTCTGCGTAGTAGTTGGCAATTAAGTATAATAACATCGGGCTGGCTGAGGGTACCCGGTTGAGAAATTCCTCAATGTAGACTACGC
>JAGHBZ010000177.1 GCA_021160705.1 Candidatus Sumerlaeota bacterium | reverse complement strand
CTTGACGGCAATGCCTGGCTTTTGCTATAAATAACATTGTTTACTTATATAAGTTAAAACAACAAAGGAAATGCCTATGTTTTTCCAGAAGCCAATATGTATGCGATGTAAGAAGAATGTTGCCACGGTGAAGTTAACGCGGATTATTAATGGAAAGGTCACAGAGTTGAATTTATGTAGTGAGTGTGCCGCGGAGGTCAGTCCATATCAAAAGAAGCTCAACGAGACAAAAGCGAATCTGGCAGAAATCTTGCAGAAACTAATAGGGGGCACAGCGGCAAAAAAGACTGAACCTACTGAAGGTATGGAAAAGGTTAAGGAGGATGTGAGATGTCAATACTGTGGTCTTTCACTTGAGACTTACAAGAATTCCCTGTTTCTTGGTTGCAGTGGTTGCTACGAGTCATTTGACAAACAGGTTGTTTCAGACCTTCGGCGACTCCACGGTAGCACTCAGCACGTTGGCAAAGTCCCCCCGCGGTTTCGAGAACGAATTGACCGACAAAGAAGAATAAATCAGATTCAGCGTGAACTGGAACGGGCAATTGAAGAGGAAAATTTTGAAAAAGCGGCACTTTTGCGTGACCAGATTCGGTCTTTACAGGAGCAGATGAATAATAATGTATAATCCAAATGCAGTCCTGGAGCTAACTCAAATTTAGTATTAAAGGCAAAGGCAAATTTCAATATGCTGGATAAACACATAATTATCAGTTCGGATAAATGGCTGGATGAACAGGGTCCCAAGATGCATATTGTTATCTCCAGTCGTAGCAGGTTAGCGCGAAACATAGAGGGATATACTTATGCCCCGTACGCCAAAAAAGAAGAACTCCAGGCAATAGCCGACGTAATTGACTCGGCTATCAACAAAATCCAGGAGGTAAATCAATTCCATCGGATAGCCGTGCCTGAACTTAATAAGGTTGAGCGACATTATCTCACTGAGAGTAGACTGATTAGCAAAGAACTGGAAAAGAGCGGAGAACATCGATATGTGTATCTTAGTGAAGATAGAAAAATCTCTATTATGGTCAATGAAGAAGACCACCTGCGTATGCAGTGTCTACTTGCTGGTCTGCAACTCCGCACGACCTTTGAGATAATCAATCTAATTGATGATTACCTGAGCCAGTATATTGATTTTGCGTTCTCTGAGAAATATGGTTATCTGACAGCCTGCCCCACAAATACAGGCACGGGACTACGAGTCTCCGTAATGCTTCATTTACCCGGATTAGCGGTGCAGGATAGAATAAAAGAAATTGTTGAAATGGTTCAACCACTCGGGTTGGTGGTACGAGGGTTTCATGGAGAGCATTCTGGTTTTGAAGGTGACTTCTACCAGATTTCAAACGAGATTACACTTGGCAAGACTGAAGAGGAGATTCTGGAGACACTACACCAGGTCATTGAGCGGATAATTGAACGGGAAGAAGAAGCACGGGTTAAGTTATTTGAGGAACATAAAATCACTGTTGAAGATATAATCTGGCGTTCCTACGCACTTTTGAGTTACGCACGGAAGATAAATTCTACTGAGGCGTTGCAGTTGCTCAGCAGGATTCGTCTTGGCATTGACCAGGGTCTCTTTCCAGAATTGACTCATCAACAGCTAAATCGGCTAATTGTGGAGGTACAGCCTGCACATATGCTACTGCAGGAGGGCGCTAATATTTCAGCTTCAGAACGCGACATTATACGCGCAGAGATGTTGCGTATGCGGTTTCAATCACTACTCTCGGCTAATTAAAATTTACAAAAATGACCATTCAGGTAAGCAAACGACTGGTTTTAAGATTCCCTATTCATTTGCTTGATAAACCCATCATCCATAAATTAACTACAGAATATAATCTGGTCTTTAATATCCTTAAGGCTCATATTATCCCGAACAAAGAAGGACTTGTAGTACTGGAGTTGACCGGTAAAGAAGAAGACCTCCAGC
Source organism: Candidatus Sumerlaeota bacterium (assembly GCA_021160705.1). GTDB lineage: Bacteria > Sumerlaeota > Sumerlaeia > MWCT01 > JAGHBZ01 > JAGHBZ01. The sequence goes on along the minus strand of JAGHBZ010000177.1, from coordinate 3,812 downwards.
GTGGATTGGATTTTCTCAAGGAAACGCAAATCGTTGTTGAACTTCTGGCTCAAGATATTATAAGAAACGAAGATGACTGCGTTCATTGTGGATTATGCGTTGCTTATTGTCCTACGGGAGCATTGTATTATGAGCCGCCAGAGATGTGGGTAAGATATGACGACACACGTTGTGTGGCGTGTGAAGAATGTATCCGCATCTGCCCCACACACGCCATTGAAGTGAAATTTTAAGTCTTAGCCAGAAGATTTTTCATCCAGTCTCACACTATATGCGGTGGTCGTAGCTCGTGGGGCGTAGTTCGTGAAATGAATAAAAAATTTGGCTCTGGAATCTGGCGGAGGTGAATGCACTGACCACCAAACGTGTCACGCTTCACATACCCTGCATTGCGCTTATTTTCTTTACTTCCTTTCGTGCTAATTACTGCCAGCTTTTGGTTTCAATGAAAAAAATTTTAACCACAAATGTGCACGAATGGACACAAAAGAAAAATCAATGAAATTATAAAAAATGAAAAGGGAGGTGGTAGGTAGTCTACCACCTCTTTTGAAATTATCAGAGTGAGTTGATGATTTACACCGAAAATGGATGGGTTGTTTTACTTTACGCCATTAGCGGACATCTGGACACTTCTGATAAAGAATACAAGAAACACCAGGGTATTTGACCTGCTTGAGCTGAGGTCTTCAATAATAGTAGCGCCATCAGCCTCAGCGACACGGGTCAGCATATCAGAGACAGAGTCAAGGTTCACGGTATCTTTCAGAAACACGGTGTTTATTGTCATACCCTTTTCAGTGATTTCAGAGATTTTATCGGTATCCCCGGTAATCAGAGGTATGCCGAGCAGATATAATCCCCAGTTTTTAGCGTTGTAATGCCCGACATTAGTTTTGCCTTCAGCGGTCAGGTCAAGCCCGTTAAACGTAGTGGCTTTTTGCACTGAAGCACAGCCAAAGGCAAACAGGAGACCGATACATACCAAAGCAACTGCGATTTTAGTCACCATAACTCACCTCCCCACAAGATTTTCATTTATTTAATATACAACTTAATTTCGTAGATAACAAACTTAATACTGGAGGTCAACTGTTTTTAATAGTGAGGCAAAAAAGATTACTGGGGTAATAATAAATCCCGAATAAATCTGGAATCTCAGACCACTAAAGTCTTGCCGTCTAATTATTCCTCTTTTTCATTGCGGAAAGATAGAAGTTCTGCATATTTTCAATGAGGTGTTCAATGGAGAAGAGTTTTCTGGCACGTTCCAGCCCATTCTTTCCGAGAGTGGAGCGAAGCTGTGGGTCTTTCAAAAGACGTAGCAGTGCATCCGCAAGAGCCTGTGGTGAACGAGGCGGGACAATCAGACCGGTCTTGCCGTGAACCACTGCTTCAGGGTTGCCACCCACATTAGTGGCGACCACTGGTTTTCCGCTTGCCATAGCCTCAAGAATGACATTTGAAAACCCTTCTTCATAGGATGCAAGTGCTACAATGTCGAAAGCCTGCATAAGCTCGGGGATGTCAGTGCGGTCTCCTGTGAAGATGAACATCTCCTCCAGATGATAGTTATGTATCAGGCTTTCCAGTTTCGGTTTTATTCCGCTATCTCTTCCCACGCAGACGAATCGTGTCTGAGGGAATTCGTTTTTTATTATGCGTGCAGATTCTATCAGCTCCGTGTGACCCTTGTAAGGGATTAGATTCGCCACCACTCCGATGGTGACGCAATCATCGGGTATACCGAGTTTAGTCCGAATATCGCCTGCGTTGGCGGGATGTTGAAACCTCTGTATATCCACGCCGTTGTAAATCAGGTGAATTTTCTGCGGGTCAATTTTTTCGCGTCGGAGAACGTCCTGTTTTACTGCTTCAGAATTGACCAGCACATAGTTGGTGAATTTATTGATGATATTCTCCAGTGGTTGTTTGAAGAGTGTGTTGTCTTTAAAATATCCAAGACTTCGCCGACTCGCAATGGTAACAGGCACACCAGCCACGCGTGCACAGGCAATCCCTACAATATACGCAGTGTAAAGAAACGCATGGACGATGTCCGGTCGACTTTTTTTAATATACCGATAGATTCGCCAGAGTTCCCGAATAAGATGGAAATATGAGTAAGGATTGAGTTTTCCGCGAACGAGATAAAAATTAAATATACGAACCGGTACACCGTGATGCTCAACAAACTTGACCAGAGGACCACCCTGGGCAATACAGCAAATCTCCACATCAAATCTCGTCTTATCAAGCCGGGTAGCCAGCTCAGCCAGCTGGCGTTCTGCACCGCCGAGCTGCAAACTTCCTATGAAATAGAGGATTTTTATTTTTCGGTTTTTATCTTCGGAGTTCATACCTCAGGGTTAATACCGCAATTATCAGATTATAACTGAGATTCAGTCGCAATGATTTTTTTCTGTATCAATTGTTCAAATATTGACTCAATTTTTCTGACCATATTATCAAGTGAAAAATGTTGCTCTATGTGCTGGCGTCCTGCCTTAGCGAGTCGGTCTCTTAGTGCAGAATCAGTGTAAAGGCGATATATGGCTTCGGCAATTGCATCAGGTCTCTTCGGAGGAATCAGGATGCCTGTTTTATTATGCGTGATGATTTCAGGCACTCCACCAACGTTAGCGGCAATGACCGGTACGCAGGCTGACATAGCCTCCATTACAGACGTAGGGCATCCTTCCCAGTAAGACGCCAGCAAAAATATGTCGCTGGCGTGGAGTAGCTCCATCGGTTCTTCGACCACACCAACAAAGCGGACAGTGCGACTAAGAACCCGGTCTTTTTCGACCTCCTGGAGGAGTGCAGGTTTTAAGGGTCCCTCGCCTGCAAAAATGAATTGTAGTTCCGGGATTTTATCAGCGAGCAATCGTCCTGCCTCAAGGATGTGTTTATGTCCTTTCATCTGGCGAAAGTTCGCAATGACCGAGACGATAAATCGTGTATCATCGTGCTCTGTGAATTGACTCCGCAGACGGATTCTTTCTTCGGCGGATGGCAACTCAGGAATATCCACACCATTATGGATGGTCACGATTTTTTGTGCAGGGAAACGTTCTCGTTTTATTCTGCTTTGTCTGCCTGCTTCGGAATTTGAAATGAAAAGGTCAACATTCCCCGATGTAATATCGTCAATAAAGATGTGCCAGGCACGTCGCCAGGGGTCTGGACTGCGTATACTGGAGATGACCACAGGTACTCCAGCTATGCGTGCAGAGAGTCGTCCTATGACATCTGCCCGTAACCCAAAGGTCTGGATAAGCTGAATCCGATGATGCAAACAATATAAGAGAACAGTGATAAATTGTAATGGAAAATACAAAGACGATTTTGACCTGCTGATATTAATAGCAGGGAACTGCATTTCCTTACAGCGTTGGGTTAGTGACCCATCACCCAGTAGCGAAATAACGTGGTAGTCGAATTTTTCTCTGTTTGCGCGGGATAAAAATTTTAGTACCATTCGTTCAGTGCCACCAATCAAGGACGTAGAGGTGAGCAATAAACACCGATATTTATTTCTTTCAGGAATTGACATAGATGCTAACTTTTGTGTGCTTGCTAAATCTCAAATAAAATTGTTCTATGAAAATCATATACAGGTATACTGGTTTTGCCCATCTTATGTTCAAGAGAATCTGCTGGTTACAGTGTGATTGCCCCATCAGAAATATCACGACGGTCGATGAATGTCCGAAACCACACCTCCAGATTCAGCAATGCCCAGATGCGATGATGATGGTTCTGGCGTCCTTGCTGGTGGTCGTTAAGCAGTTTTTTGATGTAGTTAATGT
>JAGHBZ010000247.1 GCA_021160705.1 Candidatus Sumerlaeota bacterium | reverse complement strand
TCTCGGCAATGGTTAATGCACGAATGTTAATCTTGTTCTGTCCGAGTAGATTGCATACTTCATAAAGACGTCCTTTTTTGTTCTCCAAAAAAATAGATATTTGTGTTAGTTTCATAGTTCACCTCTTTTATAATTGCCGTTTATCAATGACTCGTTTGGCTTTGCCTTCACTTCTTTGGATGGTCTTAGGCTCGACCAATCGAACCTTTACAAAAATCCCTAAGGTGGATTCAATCTCTTTTTTAATTTTTTCTTCAAGCATTTTTAATCCCTTGACCTTATCAGAGAATATTTTTTCATCCACCTCTACCAGGATTTCCAATTCATCGAGTTCCCCGGCTTTTCGGTCAACAACGAGCTGGTAATGCGGAAGCGTCTCTTCAATACCCAGGAGCACGTGCTCTATCTGGGAGGGAAAGACATTTATACCTCTAACAATAATCATATCATCTGCTCTACCAGCGATTTTACTAATCCGGGGTGAGGTTCTACCACAACGGCATTTCTCGTAAGTTATGCTGACAATATCACGTGTACGATACCTCAAGAGCGGGATACCCTGCTTGGTGAGTGTAGTTATCACCAATTCGCCTTTCTCGCCTTCCTTCACGGGTTTACCGGTCTCAAGGCTAATCACTTCTGGATAAAATACATCCCAGAACAGGTGCAACCCATTCTTGTACAGGCATTCCTGAGCCACGCCCGGGCCTATGATTTCAGAAAGACCATAGACATCCGTTGCCAGCATATCCCAGGTTGCTTCAATTTCATTGCGTATAGATTCGCTCCAGGGTTCAGCACCGAAGATGCCGATTTCCCAGCTGCCGTCTTTTCTGGGGTCGAGTCCTATTTCTTTTGCCACCTCTCCCAGATACAATGCGTAGCTCGGTGTGCAGGCTAAAATTCGTGGTTTAAAATCAGTCATTATTTTTATTTGTCGCTTGCTCTGTCCGGCTGACGTGGGAATTATGGTGAGACCCATCTCTAACGCACCATAATGAAACCCTAACCCACCAGTAAAGAGTCCATAACCATAAGCTATCTGGATTTTATCACCGGGTTGTGCCCCTGCAAGACACAGCACTCTTGCCATCACTTCTGACCAGAGCTTTATATCATCCCTGGTGTAGCCAACGACTGTGGGGTTTCCAGTAGTGCCACTGGAGACGTGAATCTCCTTAATCTCCTGCAAAGGCACCGAAAATAAGCCGAATGGATAACTATCTCGCATATCATCTTTCGTGGTAAAGGGCAGCTTCGGCAGGTCGTTGATATCGTTTATCTCTATTGGACTCACACCATACTCATCTAACTTCTTCTTATAATAAGGACAGTTTTCATAGACATATCTGACAATTTCTCTCAGCCGTTCGGATTGGATGTTTTTAAGTTCCGCCGGCTCCATACATTCCATTTTTTCATTCCAAATCATAATTGTACCTCTCTTCTTGCTCTTAAAAAAAGATGTTTGTTATAATCATATTTTTTATGTGAAAATGCAACCTCTAATGCACGTAGCCAGCTATTTTCCTTTATTGGTAGAAACCGAGAAAGCACTCCTACCATATAGGTGTTAAGGTATTTTTTATCCGCCGTTTCGGCTTTCTCCAGCCACTGGAGCAGGTCTATCCCCCCGTGTTTTAAGAAATGTTTTAATCGTTCGTGTTCATCTCTATGGAGCGGGAGCAGATAATCCACCATTCCGCAAGGAATAAGCGGAGAATAAACGAGTTTGCCAAATCGTACGTGGGATTCCACGGAGCCGCCCCGTTGTGCCATTCCGTGAACTTCGGATTTTTTGACGTGATAGCCATCAAATAGTGCTGCCAGACAACATAGCTCCGAGGCTTTTAGGACGCCCTGTCCGCCTATGCCACAAAACAGGATGTTTATGGTCTCATTGTTCTTCATTTTTTACAAGCGCTCCAGTTGGACATACTTCTACACAAAGATTGCACCCTGTACACCACTCCCGCTTAATCCTGATGTAACCGTCTTCTGTTTTATAAATTGCTGGACAATCTATGCTCAGACAAATGTAACACTTCTTACATTCCTCTTTTTGAAATTCAGGCACTCCAGCACGTTTCCGCTCAAGCAACACACAGGGTGCCCGGGCTATAATCACTGAAAGGGCGTCTTCGTCTATTCGCTTTTTTACCACTGCCTCTAATTCTTTAACATTGTGAGGGTTAATTACGTCTACATTATCCGCACCACAGGCACGACACACATCTTCCAGGCTCAATCGTTTGGTAGGTGTGCCTTTTATAGTAATCCCGGTCGCTGGATGTGGCTGGTTGCCTGTCATTGCGGTGGTGCCGTTGTCCAGAATAATTATCAAGCCTTTTGTCTTATTATAACTTAAATTTATAAGTGCAGGGACTCCAGCGTGGACAAATGTTGAATCTCCGATTACACCAACGACATTTTTGCCCAGCGCTTTTCGCCAGCCTTCAAAAAACGTTATACCACTACCCATACACAGGCAGGAATGAAGGCTACTTAATGGCGGTAAGGCGCCCAGCGTATAGCAGCCAATGTCGCCAGTTACAACGGCTTTGCTCTTCTTAAGCACCCAGAACACCGGACGATGCGGACATCCTGGACACATAACAGGTTTACGTGCAGTCCAGCCAGGTTCTGTTTTTTTCTTTCCCTTTACGATGTTCGGGATATATTCGGGACGCAACTCGCCAATCCTGAAAGAGGGGTCTCTTGCCCTGACCTTTATCCCTAACATTCGTATGTGCTCTTCAAGAAACGGCTCAAGCTCCTCTATCACGTAGAGCTCCTTCACCTGCCGTGCAAATTCTTTGACCTTCTCCTCTGGGAAAGGAAAACTGAATCCCAACTTTAAAAATGACGCATCCGGATACATCTCCTTCACATAAAGATAGGATACGCTGTCCACGATAAAACCCAGTTTTTTGCTGTTGAGTTCAATTCTGTTCAAAGGCGATTTCTCTGCGTATGCCTTTAATTTTAGCAGGCGTTTCTCAAGCGCTATATGTCGGTTGTAGGCATTTCTGGGGACCATCACGTATTTTGCCACATTGACGTTAAACTCTTTCTGAGGGATTTCACGGCGTTTGCCCAATTTTACGTTTTCTCTGGTGTGGGCAATGCGTGTGGTCAGCCTGACCATTACTGGCGTATCAAATCGCTCGCTGAGCTTGAATGCGGTCTTAACAAATTCCTTTGCCTCCGCAGGGCTTGATGGCTCAAGTAAAGGAATCTTTGCCATTCTGGCAATCAGACGATTGTCCTGCTCGTTCTGGGAGGAATGAATCCCGGGGTCATCGCAGGAGACCACTACAAACCCCGCATTCACACCAACGTAGGCGGAGGTCATAAGCGGGTCCATCGCTACATTCACTCCCACGTGCTTTGACGCATAAAGCGAACGCAACCCACCAATCGCTGAAGATAACGCTACTTCAAATGCAACTTTTTCGTTTACTGACCACTGGCTGTCCACCTCCGGGAATTGTGCCAGATACTCTAAAATCTCGGTGGATGGGGTACCCGGATAAGAACAGGCAACCTTCACTCCTGCCTCGTACGCACCTTGTGCTACTGCCTCGTTACCTGATAATAACGCTATTTTCCCTATATCAGTGCTAACCATCTAACAATAATCTGAGTTTTCCAGAGTAATAAAAATAGAAATTGAATTTTTAAAATACAAAAGAAATTGTCAATCTAAATCCAGCAATGAGGCTCCCACTATGCATAATCTCTGATAAAATCCTGTGTAACAACTCTCCCTACTCTCCAAAAAGCATAACAATTACCCGCATTTAGCAATACCGTCGGGGAAGACTAATTTTCCCCTTGAAACAGAATAATGCTCAGGTTATATTACAGTCGAAATTTATATTGGGAGGAAAGGGATGAACGTAAATCATTTACTTTCTGAAGCCAATATTAGCGAAGACGAACCTGTGCTCCTGATTACAGCAAAAGAAGCCCTTGAGAATCTGGACGAGGCTGTCCAGGAGTACTGTCCAAATTTAAGACTTGAACAATTAGAACCAGCTGATTTAAGAAAATTGTTATTTAGTTACGCCCAAAATATCATTCTCTTTCATCCTGAGGATAGCCATCAAGAGAGGGCAACTCTACTGGAGAACTTTGAAATGCTAAAGCAGTATGGACTCAATGACGAAGACTATGGAACGTTAGACTTTACCTAAAAAAATTTTGGCTCTTCTCGAAATTTTGTGGTAAGGATTGACAATAGGAAATAATAGTGGGAAAAACCTCCTTTTAAAAATATTTCAAAATAAGGAGGCCTTTCCCATGAGTGAATACACTCTCATAACACAAAT
>JAGHBZ010000349.1 GCA_021160705.1 Candidatus Sumerlaeota bacterium | reverse complement strand
ATATCAGTTATGAGTAAAGATTAAATCAGTCTCCACATCACTGAGCAGTTAGGGGTTGGCAGTCAGCGGTCAAGTGGTAAGTCTTATGCCGTGAATTTCCAATAGTCATTTAATTTTCTACCTCCCCTTGTTCAACTCCTATATGAGGAGGTTTGTGTTTTATGGTTTCTGAATGATAAGCGATATGTTCTCTTGCTCAGGAATATCTTTGAGTTCTAAAGAGGCAAGAGCAAGTATCTGCTCAGCGTCAATTAAGCCAGAAAGGTCAAGGATTCTACCACGAAAGACGATATATACCCCGGGAATCTCGCGACCAGCATCACCATAAATAGTATGGCGTTCAATCAAGTCTCTAAGTGCTGAGTTCATATTTTCTTTAGTAGAGAGAAGAGCGTCACCATCAGCAATCTGGAGTCGTATCACCCCATCCCGGTCAATGACACGAATCTGATTTTGTTTCTGTTTGAGGAGACCAAGCAGTCTTTTATTTACTGTTACGGCACGGTAAACGAGCAGGTAAGAGAGCTCGGCAATCTTCTCTAGGAGTTGTATTGAGCCTCTGAGGGAATGGCGGAGAATTTTTTCCAGTTCAGAATCAGTGAGTTTAGCGGTGCTGAGGTCGCGAGAGCGCATCTCGGTTGAGCCAGTTGCCACTGCACGAACAATGTTTTTCTGCGGGTCGACCTCAATCTGAACCTCAATTGTTTCAGGTGCAGCACCCATTCGCAGAACGGATTCTTCTGCTTCTTTTCTGATATTGAGAATATCGCGTTCTGTAGGATTTATGACAGTACGTTCAATCGTATCGCGAACCATTGCCAGTGCAACGCCAATCGCAGAGATAACTTCTGTGTTGGGGGCAATGGTAAACGGGAGGTTCATCATCCTGGCGGTGAACGGCACAAGCGCCCCAGCACCCCCACCGCCACCACTCAGGGTAAGCAAGTTCTCGTCCAGATGATACTCGTTGATTAAATCCGCCACTACGTTTGCAATCTTAGGAGCGGCTCGTCTCAGGAGTGACTCCGCGAGTTTTTGGGGAGTAGTGTCGCCGATAAATTTAGCCAGTGCCTCAAATGCGGTTCGTACGGATTGCTGATTCCCGTATGCGTAATTATCCTCAGGGATAAGCCCGAGCAGGTTTGCTGCACAGGTAGGTGTCACGGTTGCCCGCGTGCCATCTGGCAATTGGAGTGCAATGTAATCATCCGGGTCGCCTGCACGTGGCTCAATCAGCTGTATATCAATTTTTTCACCAGCAGGGATGTGGCTAAATGAAGCGTAGTTTAATTGAGCAATATGTGCACTCCGTGGACCCACGTCATAGATTTTGCGGTGTTTAAGCCGGGGAATAGACCCACCAGCCACACCCACTGTACGCACGTCAAGGGTTCGTAGATAAAGCCGATGCCCACCCACAGTCGCGGTCTGCACGAGTGCTTTTCCGTTACGAATTGCAGAAATATCTGTGCTCGTACCCCCCACTTCAATAAAAATACCATCAGTAATATGCACATACATCAGAGCGGCGGCGACACCTGCTGCGGGTCCGCTGAGCATAGTCAGGATTGGGCGGCGTCGCATTTCCTGGATGTCCATAATACCGCCGTCAGAACGCATAATCATCAGCGGTGCTTTTATGCCAGCTGCACGGACACTTTGTTCCGTCATATCAGCTGTCTCCATCATCCTGGGGAGCATACTGGCGTTCACCGCAGCAGTGCGAGTCCGGGTTCGCAATCCATAAAGTTGTGAGATGTCGTACGTATTCACTGCAAGCAGGTTCATACTTCGGCAGAGTTCTACTATGGTGTCTTCATTTTGCGGGTTATCAACGCTGAACACCTCCGCAGCTACAATCACCTGCGCCCCTTCAGAACGAAGTTCTTCAATCAACTCCTGTGCTTTGTTTTTATCAAGTCCCTGCGAGGTATCCAGGAACCTATGAAAAGTATGCAGGAATTTTCCGGGTGCAAGTTCAATTTTCCCGATGTTAGTCTCAGAGCGGGCTTTAGCTTTCTCAACTCCACCACCCATCCCAAGAATGCCCACAGGTGCTACATCACCCTCAAGTAGTGCATTGGTCGCCTGAGTAGTACTGTGAGCAATTAAAACGACCTCATCGGGGTCTATCCGGGATGATTCCAATAGCTCAAAAAGCGAATCAATAATTCCCTGAGCAACTCCATTAGGGTGAGTGTGGGTAGTTGGTACTTTCGTCGTTCCGACAAGCGAAAAATCTTCAGCATTTATAGCCACTGCGTGAGTGAAGGTTCCTCCGACATCAATGCCTATTCTAATTCTTCTTTTGTTCATTTTGCCGAAACGTTTCAATTAATGTTAGAAGATTTATTTTGGTTTCAATGTTTCACTAATTACTTAACAAGTGTTACTTGATTGACGGACCACAATTGAGGGTTTGAGTATTTCACTTTCAACTTTTTCGCCTTCAATGAGCTGCAAGAGTTTTTGTGCTGCCCTCATACCAATCTCGTATTTTGGTTGCGCAATGCTCGATAAAGGTACCTCAGAAAAAGAAGCAAAAAATAAATCATCAAACCCAATGATAGCAACATCCTGAGGCACACGGAGTCCCTGTTCTCTAATAGCGTGAATTGCACCAATTGCAACAATATCACTACATGCAAAGATTGCTGTGGGACGTGGTCTATGGTGTAGCAATTCCAGTGTCTTCTTGTAGCCATCTTTAAAATTAAACCTTGTGCGTTTTATCAGGGATTCATATACGACCAAGCCAGCTTCACGTAACGCTTCTATGAACCCTTTACGACGCTCCTGACTGATTTTAAAATGGCGTGGTCCAGCAAGATGAGCAATTACACGATGTCCGCATTCAATAAGATGCTGGGTCGCAATATACCCTCCCTGATAATTATCCACAATGACGTAGGGGGTGTTATCAGAAGGGAGTCGCTGGAGAATGAATAATACAGGCATCTTATGCCGGGTCAAATATTGCCAGTACCGGAGGTTCTTAGACCCAGGAAGCGGCTGTGCAATTATCCCATCCACTCCTTTTTGCTTGAGTAGACTCAAATAATGACGTTCACGTGCCGGGTTATTCTCAGTGGCACAAAGGATAACGCTGTAAAAATATTCACTCACCACGTCTTCAATGCCCTGAATAATTTCCGGGAAAAAAGATGACATAATGTCACTAATAATAACACCAATCAGATGAGTACGTTTTCGTACCATCGCACGGGCAATAACGTTCGGAGAGTAATGCATTTTCCGAGCGAGTGTTTTTACACGCTTTTTGGTCTCGGGACTTATCCGGGGATGGTCATTTAGCGCCATTGAAATTGTGGATGGGGCTAAATGTAATGCACGGGCTAAGTCTTTGATGGTAACACGATACGAAGTAATAGATGACCGCTTCTTACTGGGAGATAAGTTTTTCAGGACACTTTTTTTTCTCTCTTTTGTATCGTATCTTTTCACCACAATAACACAACTAACTCATCCAAACTCAATGTGTTAACTCCACTATGTTTGTTTGTGCCAGAAGATATGCGATGTTCAGGAATTACTTTGACTGAGGTGGTGGCATCATCTGTTGAAACTGTTTTTGAGACTCTTGCATTTTCTGTTGGAGTTCTTTGAGCTCCTGTTCTGTGAGTTTTATGACAAGTTTTGTAGTTTTTCCTTCAGTTTCCACCAGTGCTTTATCAAGGAGTATATTTGCTGCTTCACCGCCCGGTGCGAACATTAAGAACCCTTTAATCTGCGTAAGAAAATTCTGTAAACCTTTTTTCACTTCTTCTGCATCGGCACTACTATCACATATCGTTCCGATTTCCATATACATCCCTTTCTCTGCAGGCTGTTTGAAGTAGAGGTAATACGATTTCACTTTGCCGAGAAAAGCAGAGTCTTCGTTCTGGACTAATTTATCGCGTGCGATTGCCGGGAGTTTGCCTGCGACCCAGAAAGGCGACTGACGGTCTACAGTTGAAAGCACTTCTTTAAGTGCTGGGTCCTCAAGCACTGATGGCAATGGGTTCTCAAATCGGTCAAGACATCCCTGAAATAATTTCTCATCGGAACTCGCTACCGCAAATCGCGGACGCGGAAGCGCAAGATATGCATTGTTGTTTTTAAATGTACCAGAGTAGTACTTTGTATTCTTGTAAGAGTTCTCCTTTATGGGCGACGGCGCCTCTTTCTTAATAGCTGCGATTATCTTGGTTTCATTGAATCTTCCTTTGCTCAGCACCAGGGCTTCGCCTTCTTCTCCTGTCCCTCCTTCAGGGATATAAATCGCAAAAGATATACTATCAATATCTCTGAACAGGTCTATGCCAGTTGTTTCTTTGATTTTGTCCATTTGTGCCTTGAATAGGGGATTGGTAGATAACATTTTTTCAAATTGTTTCTCAGCTTCTGGTGTACGATACTTTTCAAGATTCAATGAGGCAAGAACAAGTGCACCAGAGGGAAATAATACAATTGGCTCATCTTCATATCTTGGTTTTGCTTCTTTTTTTGCACATCCACCAAAAGAGATTAATATACTTGACAAAATCACAGAAAAGATAACAGCGTACACAATGCCTCCGTAATTACTGCTTTTCCTCATTTTTTT
>JAGHBZ010000398.1 GCA_021160705.1 Candidatus Sumerlaeota bacterium | reverse complement strand
TTGAAATGTCGTAAACACTGATAGTTCCATTTTCTTCAGCCACGTAGAGATATGGCGTCTCTTTTACGAGTTTGACGACGGATGAATCGGTCTGAAACACTGAGATGATTTGCGCAGTATTGCAAAAGCCGATTGCATAAACTGAAACGAACAGGCAGACTAAAATTTTGGATTTATGTCCTGACCACTTCATACACGTCCGATTTTTTTATTTTATTTCAAGTATTCTGCCATCGCCGGGAAGTATCTCCAGGTCGATATACGTCTGTGTGGTCTCAGACTTAAAGGCAATCGGAAATCCACCACGAATATCCCTGAGCTGTGTTATTCCGGTCATATTAATCGTTAATCTCGGACAGGCAGGGTTAATGCAATCTTTGTTAACAACAACGACGTAATTCGTGCCCACATCATCTATAAATGTCTGGACTTCACAGCACGCCAGTGAACTCGTTGCCCTGGGGGTAGTAGTGCGTTTCCATTTAAGGAAGAGTGATTCCATTGACTTGAGTTCGCCAAAGAGTTTCCCCAGTGCTTCATATCGTTCAGTTGGATTCAACTCATAATCCATCAGCCCGACTACGCCAGCAGAGGACTGATACATAAAATAAAATAGCCCTTTCACTCCGTAAGCAATTGCCAGAAACGTCTGGCATCTCAGCTCCTCAGGTGTGGGAAGTCCGTGTAATCGGGTTGGCGCATACCCCATCACAATCAGCCAGAACGGTAACCCCTGCGACTCTGCTCGTTGAGAGATACTTTCAATATCCTGAATGAACGTATCAAAATCATCCGGGCGTGCTCGTGAGCTTATTGGTAAAGGATAATGATAAAAGAGTAATACTGCTGGTCTTGTAGCCTCAAACACATCCAGTAAATTATCTCTGTGCTGGATAGCCGAAAATCCGGGATGTGCCGGGTCAATATCGTTCATCACCGTGTTAACCAGAAAAACATTTGGCAGAAACTTATCGTCTGGCTCATCTATAATGTAGTAGCCGAGTAGCGAATTATAGCCGGAGTAATGGTTCTTGAGGTATTCTACTTCCTGTCTCAGAATTTCTTCAGGAAGTGCTTGATACGGCAAATATTCTTCAATCAACTCATTCAAGCGAATGGCGTGAAGAATACATCTTATCCCATACACCTCACCAGCGGTTAACGCATCAATGTAGCGGGATTCAGGAATCCAGTTCAGAAGCACCGCGTTTATATTATGCTCTTTCAAGTCCTTGAACACATTGTTGTAATTCAGTGTTTCAAACGTGCCACCAGAATAAATCCACACCCCACGTGGGAAAAAATCCGTGAACTGGTTTACAGTGGCTGATGAGTAGTGGATAGTGGTATTGATTTCGAGTTCCCCCTGCATAATTAACTCCTGAGAACTCTCACTTCGCATCCCTATTTTGTAAACATAGTTTCCATCAGGTACAATATTGTTGTGTTCATCTGTTCCGTCCCAGGTGATTTCGTTCACTGATTTATTTTTAGGCACATTGTATTCAAGGACTTTTACCGCTGGGCCGGAAGGCTGATTAATCGTAAGAGTAATAGTGCTTGGCTGACTCACTGAATAAATGATTTTTGTTGTATCGTAGATACCATCATTGTTAGGGGAGAACACATCTGGCATTGCTGTATGCCAGCTCAGCGTAACGTCGTCCACCCATACAGAACACGGGGTCTCTGGTTTTAGTATTAATCTCCCCAGTATGGCATTAGTCGGTGGGACGATTTCATAAGTAAATTGGATGTACTCAGTGGCTGGCGAAAAATCCAGATATGATGAAGTGAGATAGATGTTATTCTCATCATACCATTCAATAGAGAACGAGGTATTACCAGCGGAGCTGGAGCAAGCCCAAAAGCTCAGCTGGTAAGTCTTTGCTTTTGAGCTCACCGCTACTGGCTGGAATACATAATTATCCACATCTACTAACACCGCACAATTTCCGCTATGGCTGTGGAGTCCAGTGCAGTCAGAGATGGGATACCCGAAAGTGTGCCAGGCGTTCAGCGTTGTCGTGCTGGAGTGCTCAAAACTACCATTTTCTATGAATTCATCATAAGCACTGCAGTCATCCAGCCATATCCAGCTATTCACCCACGCTGAACGTGGATAAAACAAAACGGTATTTGAGCCAGGCGGTGCAAGAAATGAATCAAGATATTCGTTGTATGTCTTGTTTACTGAGAATGCTCTACCCACTACAAACTCTATTGGTGAACCATCTTTCAGCCAGTAAACATCAATAGCACCCCAGTCCCTCTCGGATTCACCTTTTGCCCAATAAGAGAAAGTGTAGTGGCTTCCTCCGATGATATTTTGTTCCGTAGCATAGAAGTGTCGCTCGTTAACCTTTACTGACCTTGAACCCAGATGCGCATTAAGTCCGGTAACGTCATATACTGGTTCACGCACAATGAGCCAGTCATCTGGAACATTATTGTTGTCCAAGTCTAACTCAAAACTGGAATTTTTTAGTTGAATTTCACCTGCATAGAGTACGAACGAACAAAAGAGTAATAAACAAATGCTGATAAACTGCACTTTTATCTTTAAGTTACCACGTGGCATTTCAGTATACGTTTCTATTGAAGCAGAACTAAGTATATACCGCTTTGAGTGAAAAAGAAAACCTTAAAACAGAAGGCGAGAATGGGAAGTGCGGTTGTATTCTGCAACCGTTTTGGAGTTAGAACGTATCAGGGTACTTCAATGTGGTCAAAGACCTGACGCACCACGTCCTCGGCAGTCAGTTCTTCAGCTTCTGCTTCATAAGTAATAATGACTCTATGTCTGAGCACATCCAGCCCGATTGCCTTGACATCATCGGGTATAACGTGTCCCCGATGACGCAAAAATGCATGTGCTCTGGCTGCCTGCACCAGATAAATGGACGCACGTGGCGATGCACCCCATTCCACGTAGGGTTTTATCTCAAGCCCATAAGCCTCTGGCTCGCGCGTGGCAAAGACTATATCAATCACGTAGTTCTTTATCTTCTCGTCAACGTAAATCTGGTTAACGACCGAGCGGGCTTTGATTATATCTTCAGGTGAGATGACCGGATTAATTACATCAATGTCCAGTTGCCCGCTACTCATACGCTCAAGAATTTCTTTTTCTTCTCGCTTGTTGGGATAGGTGACGTTTAATTTTAACATAAAGCGGTCAATCTGTGCTTCAGGCAACGGGTATGTGCCTTCCTGTTCAATAGGATTCTGAGTAGCCATAACCAGAAATGGTTCCTCCAGTTTATATGTCTGCTCGCCGATGGTCACCTGTTTCTCCTGCATAGCCTCCAGCAGGGCGCTCTGTACTTTAGCAGGGGCTCGGTTTATTTCATCCGCAAGAATGATGTTCGCAAATATGGGTCCCTTCTTTGGGAAAAAACTCCCGGTCTTTGGGTCAAAAACCATTGTGCCGATAATATCTGCCGGGAGCATATCCGGGGTAAACTGTAGTCGTTGGAATTTCGACCTCACACACGCAGCAAGAGACTTAACTGAAAGCGTCTTTGCCAGTCCCGGTACCCCCTCTACCAGGATGTGTCCGCCAGTAAGCAGACCAATTAACAGGCGTTCAACCAGATACCTCTGCCCAACAATGATTCGGGAAATTTCACCAATGATTTTGTCCACAAATTGGCTCTCTTCCTTGACCTTCTCATTAATGACCATAATCTCAGGATTCATCCATTCTCCTCCTGCTTAAGTTTGCCATTGTCCAGACGTAACTATAAAGCATATATAACTTTTCGCTACGCACTTTTTTCGCTACGCACTTTCCGCGGTAGCATTAGATTTCCTTGTTTTACGTGGAACTTCAAGGATTATCCTCTATGTCTGAGTTGTTTTCTATACCTGCGCTCTTCGTAACTCAGCAAATCTTTCAGCTCCTTTAGTGCCAGCTCTGATTCCTGCGAGCTTGGCTCATATCCGCCAAACCTGACCTTCTCGCATTGCTCAAGCATCTCTCTGACCTTGCGAGAAAAATAATCATCCTCCTTCATTTCCTTCACCATATTAATAATCTCGCTATCAGTGGCATTATCAAGAGAACGTCCAGTTTTCTGTGAAATAAGACTGCGCACCAGCAAATAGAGTTTGTCGTAGAATTTTTTCTCATCGCCATTTAATAGATGCATTTTAAGTGTAGCGGCTTCTGCTGTTAATCGCTCGTATGGGGATGGTTCATCATCTTCGTCTGCTGAGAAAAACCACCGACGCTGAAATACCGGAATGCGTAATCTACCCGTTGCAAGTAGCCAGATAAACCCTCCCACCAGAACTATTATTATCAACGCAAAAATACCCTGAATTACCTTTGTTATAGGAAATGCTTTTTCAGGAGGGGGAAGAATCGTTAATTCCTTTGCGGGTACATAGGCTATATACTGCTTATCCTGCGTTTTGTCGATATACTTCACACCGACTTTGCCGATTTTTACTTTGCCTTCTCTCAGTGGATGGAGCACAAAGAGATAATCAATCATTGATTCTTTGGTTTCCGGGTCAACGCTATTGCTCTGTTCGGTAAAAATTCGCTCAAGCCCATCCAGCTCAGGGGTGTGAGGACGGATAATCTCAATGGCACCGGGCTCGCCTTTCCAGCGTAGTCGCACTACGTAGTGTATATCCTTATCTGAGTATAATTCTTTCTCCCGGACAAATCCTTCTACACGAACTTCCTGTGGGGTTTGCGCTGTGCGGGTATTTTTGCTTTTTGAAACGGGGGGTTTAGCTGAAGATTCTGCTATTACAACTGCCAGAAAAATCAGAGTAAACACTCTGATAGATTTTCTGTATACGAGCTGTAATGTTGTGCCTCTCTGCATAAAATTCACGGCAGGATTAACTTTTGTTTGGTTGTTTTTCCGGTATCATTGAGCTGTTATGATTATTTGATTTTCAGCACCACGACTTCTTCAGAACCCTCGCGGATAATCTTTATAAGCAGACGTTTATTTTTAGGCGACTTTACTGCCGAGCGATAATCATCAAGATTATTAATCTGTCGGGTATTAATCTCCACTATCACGTCACCCCTTGCCAGACCAGCTTTAGCTGCGGGACTTTTTGCTTTAACACCAGTTATCTCTACTCCTGATGCTCCAGGTTCGCTCAACTCTGCCACACGTAACCCCAGTTTATCGTAAGTTCTGGGGATGGTCTTTTTCTTATACATCTTTGAAATTTCTGCTTCAGTGGGTCTCCTGCTCAGCCTTAGCTTGATGGTCATTTCCTTCTTTTCGCCATCTACCAGACGAATAACCGAGAGCTTCACCTTCTGACCTTCAGTTTTACTTGCGGTCTTCTGCAATAAATCCAGTGGCGATTTTACCTCTTCGCCATCCATAGCCACTATCACATCGTAGGCGCGGAGGTCTGCTTTGTCTGCTGGACTGTCTGGAACTACATCCATTACCAGCACACCCCTTGCGCGCTTCAAACCATAGAACGAAGCAATCTCATCATTTACCTTATGCATAAATATACCAATCCAGCCCTGCCGTACCTGTCCATACTTAATTATTTCATCCGCCACTCTGCGGGCTACATTTGAAGGAATCGCAAACCCAATCCCCTGCCAGATACCACTACTTGTAGCAATTGCAGTATTTATACCCACTACTTCTCCTTTAAGGTTAATAAGGGGTCCACCACTGTTGCCCGGATTAATCACCGCGGTTGTCTGAATCAAATCTTCAAGAACCGCTTTGTGAATGACGCGGTGTTTTGCACTTATTATCCCCTGAGTCACGGAACCACTGAGCTCAAAAGGATTACCCAGCGCCAGTACCCACTCGCCAATCTCCAGCTCATCACTATCGCCCCAGGGTATTGTCTTCAATCCTTTGGCATTAATTTTTAAGACCGCAAGGTCGGTCAATGGGTCTGTGCCTACTATCTCCACGTCTTTATCTTTGAAACGACGCCCGTCGTTAAGCATTACCTCAATAGTATTCTTCTTTACTTTTGCTATGACGTGGTTATTTGTGATTATGTAGCCATCTTCTCCTACAATCAGTCCAGACCCTGCAGCAGGTATCTCCATCTCCTTTTCTTCAAAAAGATACGGCACCTCATCCTTGAAGAATTTCTCAAAGAACTCAAATGGGATTTCTTGCGGTGCAGATTCCTTTTCTTTGCTTTTCTCGCGTTGTTTAAACACGAGTCGCCCGGTCTTTTTTGTAACTCTGATGCTTACTACTGCGGGTGCACTTTCTCTGGCTATCTTAATAAACGTGTCTGAACTGGGAATGCTCTCTCTTGCCGGACATACACCTGATATCCATAACATTAAAATAGCAATGAGCAGGATGGATATTATGCTAAACGCTTTTTTGTTCATTTTTTTCTCCGTTTTGTCTCAGATTTGCATTTTCTTTCAAAAGACTTTTATACGGACTCATCTTAATTCGCTCAGGCGAAACAATCCCGCCAGAAATTATCAACTTCACCCCTGCATCAATACTCAGATTTATTTCATACACTTGCTCCACGGGTAAAAGCAACAAAAAACCTGACGTCGGATTGGGAGTGGTTGGCAGAAATACTGAGACCAGTAACTCTCCGGTGGATTCATCTATCATTTCTCCTGTGGAGAAAGCCAGCCCGTACATTCCCTTGCGAGGATATTCAATGGCTACCAGCTTTTTGAATGCACCTTTTTGTGGTAACGAGATGGCATCAACTATTTGTTTTGAGGTTGAATAGAGTATCTTGATGAAAGGAATCCTTGCCAGAATACTTTCACCAATACCTATCAAACGCCGTATGGCATACGTCGCTGATAGCAGTCCAATCAGATAAATTAAGATTACAAGAAGAAGCACTGAGATAAGAACTGGTAGCACTTCGTTCAAGATTGGAACATTGATATAAAAGAGACGCGACACCAGCGGCGAGAAAACCTGGTAAATCTTTTTCACAATGAAAAATAAAATTAGCAACGTTATGGTAATAGGAATTATCGTAATAATTCCCGCTATAAACCGACGTTGCAAATCATTTCGTGTCCTTTGCCATAAGCCACTTTGCTCTTGCTTCTTAGGTTCTTGTGGGTTTGTGCTATTGATGGAGTTTTCAGTCATTGTTCTCTTTATTTGACTTAATTTCCTGGCTTAGTTGCGACTTGTAAAGTTCTATCGCATCATCAATTATCTGCTGTTGTTGCATAATAAGCTCCTTAGCAGTATACTTGAGGTCAATCACTACAATGACCAATACCCCAATAACACTCAGAAGACACATTCCCCAGTATAAAAGAAATTGTATTTTCCCACTCCTTGAGAATCCAACAATATCTCCTGCGAGTACCATCCCGCCTGCAATAAACAACAACAGGACACCTGCCAGACGCCTGATAAGTCGACCACGTGCAAATTTCTTCAATAACCTGTCATTCCGCCTCCTCCGGAACGAGCGTAATTCCCAGAGCGCTAACCCCACACTTGCAACCGCCAGAATGGTTATAAAATAATAAACCGCTTTCATTTTGTCTCCAGAAAGACCACAAGCTTCAGTACGAATATATTAACCTCTGTCAGCAGAGGTTTTCAACTTAAATCCTCGTGATAACACGCGTTGTTGTTATTCTTACATTTCTTTTGTTCTTCTGCCTTTTCCTGTGCCGGTATTTTAAACGATTAAGTTTACGATGAAACTGTGGTGTTATCTATTATATGCTAACTCTTCGGTATGTCTAATAAGCTTGCTCTGATGATAAAATACTAAACATACAATTGACAGAATACGGAGGATATTGTCGAATGAATTATTATTTTATAATAAAGAATTCTCAGGTGTAATAAGCCAATTCTTATCAGGAGAAAAAAATGAGACGTTCATTTCTGTGGTTTGTTATTTTTGTGTTGATGCTGGGGCTGAGTGTATCACCGGTAGTGGCGTCCACGCCTGCAAACTTCACCTTTGCCCATATCTCAGACCTGCATATCAATACTAAAAAATCCATTGAAGACTATCAGGCAGTTCTTACCCGCTTGAAGAAAATGGAACAAAAAATCTCATTTATTTTGAACACCGGCGATGTTACCTCTTATGGGTATCCAGAGGAATTTGAAGCGTATGCTACCGCCACTAAATCAATCCTGCCCGATATGAAATTTTATGTTACCAGTGGCAATCACGATACTCGCTGGTCAAATACCGGGAAACAGAATTTTCGCAAATATATCGGCGAAGCCAGCCTGAGCTTTGATT
Source organism: Candidatus Sumerlaeota bacterium (assembly GCA_021160705.1). Classification (GTDB taxonomy): domain Bacteria; phylum Sumerlaeota; class Sumerlaeia; order MWCT01; family JAGHBZ01; genus JAGHBZ01. Next base: position 1,037 of record JAGHBZ010000398.1, on the reverse strand, counting down.
ATGGTGGGGTACATTTTGTGCTTATTGACTCCTCTATGCTGGTTGAACAATATGGACACTTAGAACAAAAAGACCTTGACTGGTTAAAGAATGATTTGAAACGTCAGCCAGCAAGTAAACCTATTATTATCGGTTTTCACCACCCCCCGTTTCAGAAAAAACTATTCCTTGATAATGAATACGAGTTTTTACAATTAATCGAGCCTTATAATGTAGCCCTTGTTCTATGCGGACATACACATCGCAAAGAGGAGTGGTGGATTAATGGGACATTATTTACCACTACGGACGCTACTTTAAATAACCGTGGGTTTCGTCTGGTCGAGTTTACTTCACCGACTATTACGCTCTACTCAGGACGGAAAGACAGCATTGCGCTGAAAAAGGACTTAACTATTTCAGCAAACAAGATGAGAACGCCAAAAATCCATATTGCACCGATAGATGCACGCACTTCTTATTCGCTGGTTGTCACTGCGCCGGGATTTGAGACTGCCGGATTTGCCATTGATTGTTCACGTAATTTCAAGCCTATGAAGATAATTAAGCCAGGTGTATTTGCCGAACAAATCCCTTACCGGGAACTCTCTCCAGGTATACATCGTGTCATCGTAAAACTTAACTCCGCCAAATTCAAAGAATGGCGTAAAATGGTAAAATTTGACCTGAAAACCACTAAAGATAGAATCCTCTACACCGTTCCGACGAAAGGAGCTATCCAGTCCTCTCCAGTTGCTGTGGGTGAGCGAATCCTGTTCGGCTCAAACGACGGATACGTCTACTGCATAGAGTCAAAAACTGGCAGGCTCATCTGGCGGTTTAAAACAGGTGCTGAGGTGCTTGCAGTTCCAGCAATTGCGTCCGGCAATGTGTACATTGGTTCACTGGATGGTAAGTTCTATGCACTCTCTATCGCAAACGGTAAGTTGGTCTGGCAATATGATGTCGGCTCTCCTGTACTGGCATCTGCACTGGTCGTGGATGAGCGGGTCTTCTTTGGTGCTGGCGATTTCAGGATGCGCGCACTTGACTCCAAG
>JAGHBZ010000368.1 GCA_021160705.1 Candidatus Sumerlaeota bacterium | reverse complement strand
TGAATTCTATACGATGTATGGTATCGGACCTTATACCGATACCATACATCGTATAGAATTCAGTTCGTTCTGCCAGTTCACGTATTGATTTTGAGCCTCGAGACAAAAGGATACGTTTAAATCGCGTTAAATAACCAAAGGTTCGTGGCCATTCCATTTTCATTTGATGTTCAGAATATGGCACACGCTTTTTGGGATTTTGAGTGATAAGAACAAAATTTTGGGGCACTGCTCTCCATCTTTCAATATCAGCGCCACGCACTGCCGGGTAAACAAGGTCAGGCTCAATTCTCTCTTCAATGCGTTGAATTCTACGTTTCCCCTTTTCAGGCATATTCTGGATTAATAAATCTCCATTTGAGAATACATAATTAACCTTCAGCCAGAACACACCATAGGGTTCAGTGCTTGCTCCACGTCTTGCCTGATATGCATTTTTGCCCTGAATTCGGGTAAGTTTTTCTTTGCCTTTCTCAAGGGTTTGCCAGGAGCTCGTAGGTGTGCTTACGGGTTGTGCGAGCAATTTCTTTCTCTGGAGTAATTTCTTTGCTTCTGCAAACTTCAAATCCGTTGGCACCTTACCAATGCCTTTTTTTCTTCTCCAGACAGTATACGAAACTGGATAGCTGGTCTTTTTCCCTTTCTGCAGAACAATCAATGCAGTCTTATTAGCAGCACCTTCAAACGGTTGGACAGTGACCAGGTCGTGAGCTTTAAGGATTTTCAATGGTTCCAGCTCGCCGAGTTTAAATCGGCGAAATCCTTCACCCGCACCTTTTGATTTAAATACCTCCTGCGTGATAAGAAACCCAAGCCTGCCGTTTTTCTTGAGGTAATTATCCGCAGATGCATAAGTAAACAGCATTGAAAAATCTTTTTCGCCTCCGCCGAGTCGTGCGGCGTGTCCTTTAAGCGAGAACAGTCCATAACCCTGCCACATTGGCAATGTTGCCTCCCGGTACTCCTGCGACAGATAGCCCCACCTAATCCAGGGTGGGTTGCCTACTACAAAGTCAAATTTACCAGCCATCATTGGAGCAAATACGTTCTTCAGAAACCGTGCCCAGATTCCGTTTTTACCTTCTTTTTCTAATGCCAGAACCTCTTCATAAAAATTTTTCACCACCTGCTCGTGCGGCGGAAAGACCAGACCTTCCTTTTTTAACCTCGCCAGGGCTTCCTTGGGTGAATACTCCTGTTTTGTCATCTCTTCTACCAGTGGAGCTGCCCTCTGCAGGAGAAATCCATTATCTTTTATCCAGATGTACGGTACGTGGAAATATCCCACTGAAGTTTGAATCCTCAGGTGTTCACCGCCAGCAAAATTAAATTCATCCTTTGGTCGTGTCATCTCTGGCCACAGAACGGAATCCGCAAGATAAATAGGGATTTCAAATTGCTGGAGTGTCTGCACGAGTTCACCCAGAGCGAACAGATAATTTGTCCGACTGGCAATGACCGCCAGAGGGTTCAAATCAAATCCCCAGATATTGGCGACTATTCTTTTTGCCGTCTCAAGTGGTGGTTCTTTACGCTTCTGTGCGTATTCTTTTGCACGTTGAATAGCCAGGACCAGGAACGTTCCGCTTCCACAGGCAGGGTCAAGGACTCGCTTAAGTGTGTTGCCATTATATCCTACCTCCTGGAGTACCAGCTCAGCCAGCCATTCCGGGGTATAGTATTCTCCCAGCTTATGTCTCACCTGTTGTGGGACTAAATATTGATAGAGCTTTTTCAGGAGGTCCTGGGTTGATTCCGGTTCAATTGTTGTGGTTGCGGGCTCGAACTCGGAGAGCTTGCAGGCTATTTCTCTTATAGCCTCCTCCAGACGTGGCGAAAAGGCGTCCAGATACCACCGAAAAAAATCACCCTCCAGAAAGTTATGTACACCACGCTGTGCATATATTCCACCTTCTTCAATCTCCGTGAGCTTTGATAACATCTCTTGTTTATCAAAGTGGGTAAGTTCGTAGGAAAAAGATGTACCGAAGGCTGTCTCCTGAAAAGTGAGAAGCTCTGCAGCAATTAATTTCATCAACAATGCAAAGTATGTGTGAACGCAAAAAAGAAGCTCCTGCAGGTTAGTCTCTCTACCTACCTTATAAAGGCGTGAGAGTGTGCGTGCCTCTTCTTCCTGATAGGCGCTGAATTGTTCCCCATAGACGATGCCAAACAGGCGTCGCCACTCGTTAAAGAAAGTATTCACCCGTGTACTCTGCCAGTGCTCCAGACCATCAGCAAACGCAGAAACTACAAGCGGAGCAACCGGACTACGCGGACCAAAGGTATCTGCAAGATGTTCAGCACTCAGGGGTCGCCTGGCAAGAGAACGCAAATATGTAAGAAATGTACGAGCACTTTGCGCATTAAATTCGTAGAGTCCACGAAGCTGAAAGTCGTCTTTTACAACCTCTTTTGCTTTTTCGTCCTTCTTTCCCCTAAATCGCAGAAAAAAGATTTTCTCACCGTCAAAGCCAATTCCGAGCAGCTTTCTGAGCTGAGATTCCGGGCTTAGTTTATCTATGTGTGCCTGAGCAATGAGATAATCTATCAATTGGTTTTGGCAATGCTCTATTGCTTTCGGGGATTTAAACGCACCCGGTCTCTCATACTCAATAATAACCTGTCCGTGAATGGCGTCAGGTCGACCCTGATAAATGGTTTTTACCTCTGCATCCAGACGCTCGTATTGGGGTCTGGGTTCGATTCCGATGCTTCGCAGTATTGGTGACAGAATTTTTTCAAACCCAATGCGCAAATCTTCTTCGCTTTTTGCCTCCTGCATTAGCTCCGTAACAGCACTTACAAGCTTATCTGCGACCCTGGGCAGAGAGTCTTTACTATATTCAGGTTCTACCATTTTTTGCACTAAATAAACACAGATAAAATAGAAATAGATTCTACAATATTATTCTGCACAATTTAAGGTCCAAAATTCTCCAGGTCGCCGATGCTGACGGTTCCGTTAGTCGGGTCATACTGGCTGATTTCTTTTCCGTCTGCGTAGTAGCTGGCATAAAATGTTGCTGAATAGACCTGGTCAGGACCCCTTCCCATCAGTAGCCATTTCTTGCCCTGGCGATATGCCTGATTATAGGTATAATGTGGCAGTGACCAATCTCAATTAACGGCGCTAGCTCATCGTAGATATACATATCCTGATGATACAACCAGGTGACCGGGTCTTTTTTTCTATTAGCAAATATATCCGCAGGAACCTGAGTGATATAGGCTACTGGCGTGGAAAGCAGAGTTAATCGTTTTCCTGCTGGGGCAAGGTTATGCGGTGGATAGTGGTTGGTATCCACAGCATACGACCCCAGTGCCACGCGTATTGAATGCATATCCGCCAGCGACCGAGCGACTTTTGAGCGTATCTGCGCCTCCAGAAAATTTGGCACTGCAATTGCTGCCAGTATTGCTATAATTGCAACAACAATCAGCAACTCAATTAAAGTAAACCCTCGTTTCTTTATCATTTGAAATACCTCCTGCCTAATAAATTGCCTTTCACTATACCTCTTTGCTCACGGTTGCAAAAGATTTGTCACACTTATTCGGCAAACAGTATAATTTCCTCACTAACTCTACTGACTCGGGGTGCCAAAATCTAAGACCAGGTTATGGGCAAGGGTAGAGGCTCGCAACAGCGAATCAAACGTCCCGGCATCTGTCCACCAGCCCTTTAAAATATCGTAGGTCAATTCGCCTTTCTTAATGTAGGCATTGTTGACATCAGTAATCTCCAGCTCACCACGCCAGGAGGGTTTCAGAGTTTTTATGATTTCAAAGACCTCCGCATCATACATATAGATTCCTGTGACACAGTAGTTGCTTTTTGGCTTTTTGGGTTTTTCCTCAATGCTGACAATCATATCACCCTTAATTTCCGGCACACCAAAGCGTTGCGGGTCAGAAACCTCCTTCAGCAGAATCTTTGCGCCCTTACCCCGAGCAATAAAACTTTCCACATACGGTCTTATATTATCCTCAAATATATTATCTCCGAGGATAACAGTGCATAGCTCACCGCCGACAAATCCTTCAGCCAATCCCAGCGCCTGGGCAATACCACCTGCTTTATCCTGAACTTTATACGTAAACTTCATACCAAAATCTTTGCCACTGCCCAGCATACTCACCATATCACCCATATGCTCAACTCCTGTAACAATCAGGACATCTTCAATACCCGCCTGTTTTAACCGATAAAGAGGATGAAATATCATAGGGTATCTCCCCACCGGGAGGAGATGCTTATTGGTGACTTTGGTCAACGGATATATCCGTGAACCTGTTCCTCCTGCCAGTACAATTCCTTTCATTGTTGCTCCTTTCTCAATAATATTTTGGCTTTTATTAAATGAATGGTTTTTGTGCAGGTATAGAGCGCTTTTCTACCGGCCAGATTGAACTTAAATTCTGAGTGTAGCGATAATAGCTATAGTATTGAGTAACATTATCTACCGGACGCTGATACTTAAGTCTATTTTTTATAACCCGCACATACTCCGGGTCAATCTCAATTCCTATGCAGTTTCTGTAAGTTTGCCCCGCAACCACGAGTGTGGTGCCGGTTCCGGCAAAAGGGTCAAATACTGTGTCGCCTGGCACGCTTGAGGCAAGAATTATTCTGAGGAGCAATGCTACGGGTACCTGGGTTCTACGAATCAGGTTACCTTTTGAACCCTTAAGGTGTTCACCGCTGAGGGAATACTCCGAGGCAACCTCACGAATATCATCCCAGACATCTGTCAGATAAACGCCGTTTGTTCTGGAGTGTTTATGTTCTGGCGACGGGGGCAGGTCAACTCGGAGACGATTAAATATCCTCGGTCTTTTACCTTTCGTCACAAATGCAAGGAGTTGATAATGTCTCCCATAATGCAACTTAGATGGAACGGCTGACACCCTGTTCTTCCAGATAATGAGATTCTGGAGTGTCCACTCCGATTCTCTAAGTATTCTCAGCACATCTTCAGTATTTTTCTCGCTGTGCATAAAATACACTGCTCCACCATCATTGGTTGTGCGATAAATCCTGCTCAGTATTTCTTTCAGCCAGTCCCAGTAGGAGTATTCTCGCCTCCCATCGTCAAAGACCCACTGCTCTTTTTCCCGGACGTCCGGTGGTGCGAAAAACGTAAGGTCAATTTGCTCGGTAATTTCTTTGCGGAGTAATTTAAGACAATCACCTTCTAATATTTTGCAATTACCCGCCATATTCCCCTACGCTCCAATTTTTTCCAGCGCACTATTCATAATTTCGAACGCTTTATCACAATGCGTTTTCTCAATAATCAACGGGGGTAGGAGACGAATCCTATCATCTTTAAGGACATTGACGAGCAGTCCACCATCAAGGCAATGGCGATAAAACTCTCTGGCAACTGGTTTACTAAAGTCCATTGCAAGCATCAACCCAATACCACGGACTTCTTTAATTACTGAATGTTGTTCTCTAAGAGACTCCAGTCTTTGCTTAAAATACGAGCCGATTTCCGCCGCACGCGCCGCCAGATCCTTACCAAACAACTCATTGAGAAAAGCGATTGCTGAGCTACACGCCAGAGGATTTCCGCCAAACGTAGTGGCATGCTTACTTACGTCAAATGCATCAGCAACCTCTCCACCTGCCAATACCGCCCCAATAGGCACGCCACCACCAAGTGCCTTTGCCAGCATAAGAATATCAGGGATGACATTATAATATTCGTAGGCAAAGTTAGTGCCGATTCTTCCAAGCCCGCATTGCACTTCGTCGAACACCAGCAAGAGATTGTTCTCATCGCAGAGCTGACGTAAATCTTGCATAAACTCCTGTGTTGCTGGCACAATGCCTCCTTCCCCCTGAACTGGTTCAATCATCACCCCACAGGTGGTCTCGTCAATTTGTTTCCTTACGGAGTCAATATTGTTAAATTCTGCATATTTGAATCCCGGCAATAATGGTTCAAATCCTCGCTGAAATCTTTCCTGCCCGGTCGCCGTGACCATAGCCATTGTCCTGCCATGAAATGAGTTGTAAAAAGTGATGATACCGTACTTCTGTTCACCGAATTTTTTCTTGGCATAATAGCGGGCAAGTTTGAGCGCACCTTCGCCGGCTTCTGCACCAGTGTTCGCAAAAAAACATTTCTCTGCAAACGAGTGCTCGCAAATCATCTGCGCCAGTCGCACCTGCGGCTCTATGTAATACAGATTAGAGCAATGAATTAATTGACACACCTGGCTGGTGACCGCTTCTACTATTGCTGGATGACAATGTCCCAGGTCGCACACACCAATACCCCCAACAAAATCCAGATACTTCTTTCCCTCTGAGTCCCATACATAAACTCCTTCACCCTTTACCAGACAGACATCTCGCTCCCCATACGTGTTCATCAAATATTTTTGCGACAATTCCTTTATCTCGGTCAGGTTCATTTCTGAGTCCCTCCTGAGAGTTTAGAATATAGGTTCCCTGAAGAAAATTCCTTCGTTCTTTTGCTGTTTTAATTATTCCACTGTTCTTATTTTCATATTGTAGTCAAATTGATTATAGTAGAGGTTGCCGCCACGCCATTCCACTTCGCCTCGCTGAGAATCCACAGGTTCACTACGAAAATGCCATTTCGGTGGGTCAAATTCCATTGAATAGTCGTTATTGGCTACCAGTCGTCTATTATCAATATTCCCGAACAGAAACCACCGAATCTCCGGGTCATCGCTACTGGTAATACACATACTCGGGTCAGCATATAGCCATCCGTACGGTTCAACGTAAAATTGAGCCCAGTCATGCATATTCCCGGTAGTCCAGCCGGATTGCCATCGGGCAGGCACCCCACTTATTCTACACAGCGCGATAAACAGAAGTGCCTGTATCCCACAATCCCCACGCATATTATCGTAGCAATATTGACTGATGTTCTGGATGGTGGAATATTCAATAGCATAAGTGTAGCGAATGTTCTCGGTTACCCAGCCATAGATTTTCTTAGCCTTAAGATATGGGTTTGTCTCATCGCCGACGATTCGCTTTGCGAGCTGTTTTAATGACTCTGTAAACATCAAATGCGGTGGACGTTCTGCAGTATAACTCCGATACACGTCGCTGGTCACGTCGTAAGGTTTCACCTTGTCGGGGTCTACATCTACGTAAGAGGCATAGGTGGTAAACTCATATTTCACACCAAAAGTAGTGGGTCTATCTTTCAGTGCTGGTCGCTCTAAATAGATGGTACGCTGTAGCTGGTCAGGGGGTGCAAGATGGTATTTCTTCGGAGAGGTCTGGATAAGTCTTATATCACTATGTAGCGGATTTTCACGGGGAAACGGCATCCAGCAACGAATTAGCTCTCCCGGAGGCACTACCCCTGCAGGTACACTGATTTTCATCTCAACCCTGAGCCTTCTTGGCAGGACGAATTGTTTTCCCTCCTTTTTAGTCGTTGCAATTATCTCCTTCATTTCCTTGATTCTTTTTCGCTTCCGCTCTTCACGACTGGGGCGCTTTGCACGTTGCCGTGCCTCCTGACTTAGTTGATAAAGATTCGACCTGCTCCTGATAAAATAAAGTTTCTGCCCATCAATAATCCGATAATCAAAAAACCCCATCTTCTCCCACCGCTCTATATCTTCCATAGTAACGTCCGGAATCTCCTGCTTTATTGAGCGCAATAGCGCAGGTTTATCAAGCGTGAAATCCTTTCGTACACGGTCAAGACGTTCTATCTCGTAAAGCAGGCGCAACTGGAGTTTCATTGGCATTGTATTGCCTTCTTTTTTGATGATGTCCCTGATTTTCTGCTGTGCCTTAGAGTATTCGCCTTTTTTGACCAGCTCACTTATGGATGCGGGTAGCTCCGCATAAGGAGGTATACCCCCAGTCACTCCGATTTGCCATTCAGCCATAGTTGTCGTCACTCCTATCATAAAAATGAATGTTAAAACCAAGCCTATTTGTCTCATTGCTCTCCTCCTGATTAGATTGTCCTCTTATTAATTATTTCCTGCTTGAAATTTAACAAATGAATTTCTTGTATCGCTTTGTTTCTTTAAATACAAGAGTACCCAAAGAACGTCCTGTCCGTACCCACTGTGAAGACGCCCGGATTAATTTACGTTTGGCAATCTTTCGCCTGTCCTTATTTTCTTTTAGTGCGACGTTTTTGTTCCCGCACCACGTATTGGCGTCTATAATCTTCCCTCGGAAATTCCAGTACTAATGGACACATCTCATAAAGACGACTGACGATTCGTTCTCCTACCTGCTCCTCCAGCTCCCGCCAGTCCAGATTGGTGGTCACGAGTATGGGTTTAAGTGCTTCATAGCGGCGGTTAATTATCAGGAACAGCCGGTCTCTCACCCAGCCACTTGTGCGTTCAGCACCAAGGTCATCCAGCACAAGCAACCCTACTTCTCCAGCAAGGTTAAGTATATCACTCTCAATCTGTTCTGAGGGTTCATTATACGTATCCCGCAGCTCATTCAATAATTCCGGCACATTATAATAAAGCCCGGTATAGCCTTTGACCACAATCTCACGCAGAATTGCCAGGGCAAGGTGGGTCTTTCCGCTACCAGTGCAACCTACCATTAATATCCCCTGATGTTCTTCTGGATTGTCCCTGAAATTCTGAATAAACTCCGCTGCCTTCTCTACGAGCACCTTACGTATTTTGTCTTTACCTTTAAAATTTGCCAGCGATTTTTGTGCAAATTTTCTTGGGATGTGTGCCTCCTGCAGACGCAGGTTTGCCAGCATACCTTCACGACACTCGCAGGGCACTGCTTCGCCCGTCTCGGACAGGACATAACCATATCCCTTGCAGTACGGACAGACCTCTTCTTCCTCCTGGACTGCTGATTCAATCTCAACGCCCTCCTCGGGTTCTTTTTTCTTTTCTCTTTTTTTTGCACTCATCTCGTTTCTTTTCTTCCAGCATTAATTTCCTTACTATCCAGCGCAGGGTTTTTATTTTGCGTTCACGTGCCTGCGCAAACACTTCCTTCACAACGCGAATATCAAAACGCTCTTTTATAAGACGCAATTCATCAATGATGAATATATTTATCTTTAATCCAATAGTATTGAGATAAATGTCAATGAGTTCTTGCAGTTCCGGGTCATCGCCATCAGTCTCGGTGATATGTTTATCTGCATAACGAAAAAAATCTCGCCCCGGCGGGAAAAGGCGGGCGTATTTTCTTTTCACTCTTTTGGCTGATAAAGGGGTAGGAAGCGGAACGTTGATTTTAAATAATCCTTCTTCTTCATACTCCTCTGGCAAGAAACAGACAATCAATTTCTTTCGCCGCAGTTTTATGAGAATGTTCTTTACCGTAGCGGGCTTGAGTCCCACAAGCTCGCTTAACTCCGCCACACTCACTTCAAACGTATCCGGCTCCGCATTGTGCAAACAATCAATCTCTACCAGCTTCTTAAAGACTGACCAGGCTCCAGTCCGCACCTCTTTTGTTAACATTGCAGGCAATCCACTATATTCAAGCCACATCGGAAACCGACATAACAATTCCTCAACCATTCTTTTGACCACCTATTCCTTGATAAACATCTCATTGAGGATACTATCCGGAAAGACTCAGGTCAATTGTAAGAACACACATTAAAAAATCAGGGCAATACTAAAAAGTGTCCCCCAGTATTAACAAAGAAAAACAGGATTTTTCAGAATAACTATCATACCAAAATATCCGTCGCTCAAAACAAAAAGTATAAAACCCCAGAGGGAGAAAAAAAGCAAACCTTTGGACTGACGCAACTTTTTAATGGATAACTTCGCAGGATACATACAGGGGACTCTTCCCCGAAAAAATTTGTTATTGATATACACAAACACACTATTGGATAATCACTCCCAATGTCTTTTACAGGGAGTAGTCTTTACTATTCTTCGTTATCTCGCCCCGAGGGCAGGCGAACGCAAACAATGAAGAAAAAACTACTGTTTATCTTTGGCACCCGACCTGAAGCCATCAAACTCGCCCCGGTCATTCATCAGGCGAAAAAATATCCTGATAAATTTATAGTACGTATTGTCGTCACTGCTCAACATCGTGAGATGCTTGATGACGTGTTGGACATCTTTAAGATTATGCCTGACTATGATTTTGACATTATGACTCCAGACCAGTCGCTTTTCTTTATTACCCATCGTATCTTCAAGGAGATGGAGGGGCTCATTAAGGCAGAAGAGCCGGATATCCTCATTGTCCAGGGCGATACCACTACCACTTTTGCGGGTGCGCTCTGTGGGTATTATGCACAGAAAAAGGTGGCTCACGTGGAGGCTGGACTCAGAACTGGCAATAAATACTCTCCTTTCCCGGAGGAATTATATCGTAAGATGACCTCTGCGCTCGTTGATTTTCATTTTGCACCTACCGAATGGGCGAAGAATAATCTCCTCAACGAAGGCTACCCTGAGAAGAATATTTACGTCACTGGAAACACGGTCATTGATGCCCTGTTTTTTGCTCGTAAAAAGATTGACCCTGCGGAGTGTCCCATCAATGAACTCAGAGGTCAAATAGACAGGTTTAAGCGGATGATTCTCATCACCGGACACCGACGCGAAAATTTTGGTGAGCCATTGCGTCAGATTTGTGAGGCGTTTCGGCAGCTGGCACTCAGTAATCCTGACGTCTGTTTTGTATATTCGGTCCACCTGAACCCAAATGTGCAGAAACCAGTTAAAGAGATATTATCTGAACTCCCCAATTTTTTTCTAATAGCGCCACAGCCTTATCTGAGTTTTGTGTGGTTGATGAATCATTCTTATTTCATAATTACGGACTCTGGAGGTATTCAGGAGGAGGCACCCTCGCTGGGAAAACCTGTGCTGGTCACCCGTCAATATACTGAACGCCCTGAGGGTATTCAGGCAGGTATACTCAGGCTTGTTGGCATCAAAAAAGAGGATATTATTGAGCAGGCTCAACAATTACTTGACGTTAACGAACTCTATCAGCAAATGAGTAAAGCGGCGAATCCGTACGGCGACGGGAAAGCTGCTCAAAGAATCATTTCTGTGCTTGCGCGAGAATGAGTATGTTCTGCATTTTTTTTGGGGACTCTTCCGTGTAGGAGGGAGAAAAACCTTAAACGAAGTATCACAAAAGAAAATTACATTGCAATTTTCTGCAAGGATATTATAAGAACCACTTTTTATTGCATCCGTAATATCTGGT
>JAGHBZ010000191.1 GCA_021160705.1 Candidatus Sumerlaeota bacterium | reverse complement strand
GCTTATAGCTCTCGGTTGCCGTTATACTCAGCACCAGGATTGGCATCGTCGCACTGGCGAACTTGAATACAATAGGCTCATCCGCATCCGGGGCGTGCTTTTTGACATCGTATTTTGCCATATCAAGTTTATCACGAACGTCATTTATAGCCACGTCCAGATTGGTTCCCCAGGTAAACTTACACGTTACCACCGAGAGATTATCCTTTGAAATTGAGTAGAGAGAGTCCAGATTATTAACCCCGGTCATCTGGTCTTCAATATACTTAGTCACATCGCTTTCAACGTCCGAGGCACTGGCACCTGGATATGGAATGATTATACTTATTGCAGGGGGTTCTATCTCAGGTAGAAGGTCTATCTTCAAAAAGAAGACAGAGACAACGCTCATTATAAAAATTGCCACAAAGACCATCAAAGTGGCTACTGGTCGCTTTACGGATGTTTCTGGTAATCTCATTGTTTCCTTTCTGCTGTGAGAGGACTAATCTGAACCGGGGTGCCGGTTTTCAGGACCCCCTGACCAGTGACCACCACAATATCTCCGGGTTCAAGCCCACTGGTTATTTCAACGAGATTTCCTTTTTTAACGCCGAGTGTGACGTTAACTTTTTCTGCGACCCCATTCACGACTTTGAATACATAGTATACGCCGGTGCCGGGAAGTCGCATAAGTGCGTCTTGAGTAATGCAGAGTGTTTCACGTTCACCTGCTTTTATACACAGGTGGGCGAACATACCGGGTTTTAGCAACAATTCTGGGTTCTCGGAATGTATCTCTAACCCCATTGTTCTCGTGTGGACGTCCAAGGTAGGGTCAATCAGGACCACCTTGCCTGTAAAGGTCTTCTCTGGATAACTTTCCACATTAAACTCAGCGGATAGTCCCGGTCTTATTAAGGCAATATCCTTTTCTGCGACCTCCGTGATTACCTTGACTTTATCCATCTGTGTTATCTCCACAATGGGCTGTTGAGGTGAGTCCATTGCGCCTTCATCCACAAACCGTTTTGAAATAATCCCTGAAATAGGGGCGCGAATATAGTAATCTTGAATGCGTATTTCTATTTGTTTCAATTGTGCCAGTGCTTGTTGAAGTGCTGCCTCTGCGGCGATTATTCCAGCCTCTGCTGCTTTAAGATTTGCCTCTGCAAGGTCGCGAGTCGCCACACTGACCTTATATTTTGCCATCACCTCATCATATTGCTGTTTGGAAACAGTGTTGTTTTTAAATAGCTGAGTAATTCGTTCTTTCTCCAGTTTCGCCAACTCCAGTTGTGCTTCAGCTTGCTTCAGCGAAGCCAAAGCGACGTTTTTTTGAGCCTTAGCTTGCTGGATTGTTGCCTTTGCTGCCGCCACACCTGCCTCAGCCTGTGCCTTTTGCGAGAGCTCCATATTGTGTTCAACTATGGCAAGCACATCCCCTTTTTTGACTCTATCCCCCTTTTCCACTTTTAACTCTTCAATCACCCCGTTCACTTTTGAATAGACCACCACCTGATTAAAAGCACAAATATCTCCCGTTACTGAAATCTCCTGTTCAATTTTCTGTATCTTGGCCTCAATCACCTCAACAGGCACGGCTTTCTCCTTTGCGACACTTACTTCTATCCCCAATAGATGTATCAAACAAACACAACAAATTATCATCTCCTTAATTCTCATCACCTTGCTCCCTTACACTATTTTTTTCGCATCACTCCATTAAAGAAAATCTCTTTGATAACAGGGATATACTCCTCTAATTTAATATCTTTCTTCAGGATTATGGAGTGTATAAAGAACGTATTGGACAATCCATCCAGTACTAATCCTAAATAGTACGGGTCAATTTGCCTGAAAAGATGGTCTTTTATACCCTGAGAAAGTACCTCGCTAAAGTGCCTCAAAAATTCATCGTAAAGTCTGTACAATTTTTTATTTAGTGCCTGCTTCAGACTAAAGGTTACCCCCTGAGTCTCCATAAAATATAACCTGATAAATTCCTGGTTCTCCTGAAAGAACTCAGCCTTTGCACGTAAGAAATTATCAAGTTTTTCAATGATTGTGTCTTTCTCTGCTATTGCATCCCGTAGTTTCCGGTCGATTTCTCTGGCTTTTTTCCAGACAACCTGCATATATAAATGGTCTTTGCTCTTAAAGAAGTTATAAATAGTGCCGACCGAGAACTCAGATTTTTTAGCAATCTCCTGCATAGTCGCCTTATGAAAGCTCTTCCGTGCAAAGAGACGTTCCGCAACTTTGAGTATCTCGTTTCTCTGTCTTTTATGCTCTCTTTCTTTTCTTGAAATAGTCATTCAAAATTTGAACAAATATTCAAAAAATAATATACTATTCTGATGTGACCCTTAAAGAGAAGTCAATCAAAAAGACAGAAATTTTTCATTTGCTTTCAGAGGCGGTTTTGAATTATTCTGCTTTTTGGTAATATTGTGAGAAGAATCTGGTTAAAAAGGGAATGTCAAGAGAGCTGAGATGGGTTAAGGTAATCTGTGTGGTAGTTTTGGTTGCTTTCTGCGTGGTTGGTTGTGAGAAGCAATCTGCTACTTCTCCCGAAGAGCAGGATGTCTCAAGCTTATCCGGGCGTGCGGAAAAACAGGAGGACCTTTCCACTGTTCAGGGGAATGTACATCTTGCGGGTGAGAAAACCTCTGCCGGGATAATGGTCTTTGCCAGTGGCACATCGTTGTTAAGTTTTACCGATGAGAACGGTGATTTCTCGCTTAAGGGTGTCCCACCAGGGGAATACGAGTTTTTTGCTCATAAGCCCGGATACCAAATGCAATCTCTGGGAAAAATCAGTGTTGAAGGTGGAGGGACGTTTACGCTGGAGACCACCGAACTCAAGGAATTGCCAATGCCTGATGAAAGGCTCGGCACAATTATTGGGAGTGTAGAACTTGAAAATACTACTGATTTCAGCAACGTCATTATTGAGATTCCGGAGCAGCTTATCCGAACCGTGACCGATGAATCAGGTGTGTATATAATTCCCAATCTCACTCCCGGGGTATACAATATTGTCTTTAAAAAGCAGGGTTATCGGAGCAGGCAGATTACGGTAGACGTGAAGCCGGGCTTACGCCCCACCCTGACACCTCCAGTTAAGCTTCTTTTAGCAGAGAAAAAACCAAAGACTCGTATGATTTATGGCACTGTGGAGATGTTTGATGCTCAAGGTAATCCGGAGAATAGGTTCAGTTCTGTGGTCATTGCACTGGAAGGGACTTCCTACGTGGCGGTGCCAGATGCAGTGGGGCGTTTTACATTCAAAGACCTGCCACCGGGTAAATATACCATTACGTCATCTGCTCCGGGATTCCGAAACCGAAATAAAATTGATGTTGACCTGGTGAAGTTACCATACACTCACGTGACAGTGGTGCTTGACGAAGACACCAGCAGGAGAACGCCAGTGGGTAATATTCATGGCAGAGTTCATCTCTCTGATGGAGAGAACCATAGTGGAGTTACCGTGGGGTTAATGGGAACGAGTTTTATAGCGCTCACCGACGAAGATGGCGAATACCGTATTACCAATGTGCCAGAGGGAAGTTACGCATTAATTGCGGAGTTAGGTGATTATGTTCCTGTGAAAGTGGAACCCATTTCAGTTTTCGCGGGAGAGACCACAGAAGTTGCTGACATAACTTTAGAACCCTACGTTGAGCCACCGATTGTCCTGTACACAGAGCCACCCGATGGAGCCAAAAAGGTCTCAATTAAGCGAGAGATACCTGTGTTTGTCTGGTTCAATAAGAATATGCATCCGGGTAGTCTGAAAAAGGCAGTAAGTGTGAGTCCAGAAGTGGATTACCGGGTATTTGCAGGTAAGGAACATCCACGGAGCGACTTTGATGTATTATTGATAATGCTTAGAGGGTGCTATACGGATAATCCAGCAAAGTTCAAGACCACATACAAGATACGTATCAGTACTGCAGCCAAGGATTGGGAGGAACAACACCTTGAGGAGCCGTATGAATTTTCGTTCACAACGGGTGAGCCAGAGATAATTAACACTATGCCGCGTTCCGGTGAGTTAAGGGCACACCTTAGTCCGAGGTCGCCACTGGCAATATATTTTAACGCCACCATTGACCATAACACATTGAATGAAAGTACGATTCAGCTTAGACCAGAACCTGTGAGTACCCTTGAGATTTATGCTTATGACAACGTGGAGACGGGGTGGACTACTGCGAGAGTCAGTACCACCTGGGAGCCTGATACGGACTATACATTAAGGGTAGGGCGAGGTGTACGGACTGTTGATGGTTCTCGCATCAGCAATACTCCGTATGTATTGCGTTTTCACACAGCGAAACTCCGGGAATATCGTCCGTTTAAAAGCAGGAGAGAAAGTGAATAGTTTTTGCGTAGTCCGGGCAACAAGATTCGTCACTTTACACCATCAGGAGAAACTATATGAAAGCTAAAACTAAAAAATATGAGCTCACATTAGAACATCCATTCGGGCTGGCGCGCTCAGTGAGTACCACACGCACAGTGGTCTTTTCACGTCTGGAGTGCAATGGACTTACTGGTCTGGGTGAAGCTGCACCAAGCCGATATTACGGAGAGACGCTTGAGGGTGTTATTGAGAGCATTGAGAGGGATGCCGCTGAAATCCGTGAAGGCGACATCTTTTTTGTAAAAGATATAATGAGGCGAACTATTGAGAAAGGACTCACTACAGGTAGTGCCTGTGCAGCACTGGATATGGCAATCTACGACCTCATTGGCAAGACCCTGAATATCCCCGTTTACAAGCTTTTTGGCGCAAAACCCCGGGAAGAACTCCTTACCTCCTATACTATTGGTATTGATACCGTTGACATAATGCTGGAGAAAGTAGAGGAGGCTGGGGAGTTTCCTATACTGAAAATTAAGATGGGGCGTGATGTGAATCAGGATATTGAGGTGATAAAGGAAATAAGAAAGATGACTGATAAAATTATCCGAGTGGATGCAAATGGGGGTTGGTCTTTTGAGGAGGCGAAGAAATGCATATCTATACTTGCGGAGCTGGGCGTGGAATATGTGGAGCAACCGCTTGACCGTGGGGAGTTGAAGAAAAATGCGGAACTCAAACACTGGTCACCTCTGCCAATCTTCCTTGACGAAGATGTCCACACCAGCAAGGACATTCCTCAGCTTGCAGAAGTTTGTGATGGAGTCAATATTAAATTAATGAAATGTGGTGGCATCACCGAGGCGTTAAGGATGGTTGAATTATCAAGGGCTCTGGGTTTGCAATTGATGCTGGGATGTATGGTGGAGTCATCATTGGCGATTACAGCAGGTGCTCAGATTGCCACATTCTTTGACTATCTTGACCTTGATGGCAATTTGCTCATCACGAACGACCCATTTGATGGAGTGCAAACTATTCGCGGGAATCTAAAATTACCCGACCGCCCCGGACTTGGTGTCGTCCCAAAAGAGGAACTTTTTGATGATGCTTTTTGATAATAGAGGATAAGTTCAATTTAGGGAGCGGAGACCAAGACAACATTAATCTATTTGCTCGTAGAGTGATATAAACTCCGAAGTGATACCCTCCTGGATTGCATTAGTACAAGAGAGGATTAATTTTCTCAGAGATTTAAAATAATTCAGGATGGGGGTCTGGGTTGTGTGGTGTATAGAGAAGTTATGCGGATAAAATTGTACGTAGAAGGCTGAAAATATTACAGAAAGTTATATAAG
>JAGHBZ010000298.1 GCA_021160705.1 Candidatus Sumerlaeota bacterium | reverse complement strand
GGAAAGGGATTCGCGTCGCTGTATTGAGCAGAGAGCAGGGTGTAAATTTTGCCATTTGCCCCGGGACACTGTAAAATTTCTTCACCCTAAAAATTGTATTGACACATTATAAGGAAATGTTGTAGAGACTAAACTCGTTTTTATATATTTAAATTTCTTATTTTATGAACTTCTCCACAAATCAGGTTCTCTGTGTTCAAAATTGCAAGGATGAACTATTCCCTGATTTTCCCACCCAGTTATCAAAAGGTGTAAGTATATATAATTCACTTATGAGTGTGTGAGGTGAGATGCCACAAGAGAGTGATGAGACAAAGAGAATAAAATCACCCGGAAAGACGGTGTTTCGTAGTATATTAAACCTCATCAAGCTTGCCGTGCTTTTATATCTTTTTCTATTCGCCATCGGATTATTGGCTGCAGGGTTTAAATCGCTCGGCGAAAAGTTTGCAGAGACCTTAGTCCATAGCACCTCCAACCCGGTAGTCGGACTTTTAATTGGCATCCTGGTGACCAGTATTATTCAGAGTTCCTCCACAACGACCTCAATAATTGTAGGTATGGTATCATCTGGTGTGTTGACAGTGGGAAACGCTGTGCCAATAGTTATGGGCGCAAATGTGGGAACCACCGTCACCTCAACTCTGGTTAGTCTCGGCTCAATTGGACAACGTGGACAATTCCAACGAGCCCTCTCAGCTGCAACAATGCACGATTTCTTTAATATCATCGCTATTCTTATCTTCCTCCCTATTGAGATAGTTTTTCATCCGCTGGAGAAGGGGGCAATATTATTAACAGGCGTTCTTACCGGATTTAGTGGTGGAGAGTTTCACAGTCCTATTAAAGCAGTGGTGAAACCGCCAATCCATACCCTCAAAGATTTGCTTTGCTCTCAATTAGGGCTTCACTTCACTCTGGCTGGGATTATTATGCTTCTCATCAGTATAGCATTGATTTTTATCTCTTTATACTTTCTGGTTCGGCTACTTCGTTCTCTGCTTGCTGATAAAATTGAGAATACCCTTGACCGGTTTATTGGACGACGTGGCATCGTGGGTATTTTTATCGGGTTCATCGTCACAGGAATTATCCAGAGCAGCTCAGTGACCACTTCTATGCTTGTCCCACTAATAGCAGCGAGGATAATGAGTCTTGAGTCAGGGTTTGCGATAGTGCTTGGTGCAAATCTTGGTACAACCCTAACCGCGTTGATGGCAAGTCTCGCAGGCGAAAAAGCCGGGCTCAGCATTGCTCTGGTTCATTTCCTGTTTAATCTTTGTGGTATACTTGTGATTTATCCAATCCCCAGGGTACGGCGTATCCCGATTTATTTAGCCCGTCGTCTTGCGCTCCTGACCTCAAGGTCACGAATTTACGCTGTCCTGTATGTCCTGTGTGTGTTTTTTATTCTGCCTTTTCTGGTAATAATCATTGATAAACTCTTCAGATAATTATACACTTATCAGATATTTGCTGTCCGTCAGAGAAGGCATCAGGGGGTCTGGCGGTGAGTGTGAAGGAGGATTGAATGATGTTTAAAAACCTTCTTGGTATCTTATCGGGGAAAGGATTTCTTGAAGATGTACTTGAGGAGTTCGCCAAAATGCTTAAAACCGCAGAGGAAATGTTTAAAATGGTTATGGACGACTATTTTTCTCCTAATCCTGACCCAGAATTTAAACAAAGTATCTATGATATGGACCAAAAAATTAATGAATATGAGCGCCATATACGAAAACGCATTGTTGAACACTTATCGGTCGCCCCAACAAAAGGACTCACCCTCTCCCTAATGTTAATGAGTGTTGTCAAGGATGCTGAGAGAATCGGCGATTTTATTAAGAATCTGTTTGAGGCTGGTAGACTCCTTGACCCCCCGGTGCAAAAAGAAGAGTTCGCTGAATATTTCAATGAGCTACCGGAGAAAATCTCTCGCTATTTCTCGGATACGGTGCAGGCTTTTATAGAATATGATGAGAACAAAGCCTATGAAGTAATTCGAAACGAACGTGCATTCGCCAAAGAATGCGATAATATCATCCATAAACTCGCAAAAAGTCAACTCACTGCCAATCGTGCAGTATGTTTTACTATGACAGCACGTTTCCTCAAACGTATCGCATCACATCTCTCTAATATAACTACTGCAGTGGTTATGCCATTGAGCGAGCTTGACTACTTTGATGAACGACGCCTGAGCGAGCACCAAACCGAGTAACCCCACCTGAGAAGAATCTACTCTTTAACCGGGATGGAGAAGTTCTGAACGGTCTCTTTGTATGTGAGCGGAAGACCCGTGTCAAAACGACGACCCCGGGTCAGATACGCCAGAAAACTATACCGCTGACGAAGCTTATCAAGAACAGACGTCAACTGGAACTCACCCTGTTCACGGACATTATTGACGATATTCTCCTCCAGTAACTCCATAACCTCCGGCTGGAGTACATATTGACCAAACACACAGAGGTATTCCTTTTCTTTTAAGCCCGGCACTCGTAGATTAGTGCGGGCATAATCAATGGTAGGTTTTTCAGCGAACTCGGTAATGTTAAGAATGGTCTCATCATTGTCGTGCCATACACCAGTGACGCATCCATACTTGGAGACCTCCGACTCCGGGGTTACTTCTACAGCAACTATATTCGTCTGGTAGGTCTCGTATTTGTCAAGGAGTTGCTGAGCACAGGGAATATTTGTGGTAGATTTATACAGGTGGTCCCCAAGCATCAAGAAGAACGGCTCAGAGCCAATCCAGTCCCGGGCACACCACACCGCATGACCAAATCCCTCCTGTCGTTCCTGAGGAACAATGCTTATTCGTTTGCCTATCTCCAGAAGATATTCGTAATAGTCTCTATATTGAGGTGGTAGCTTATTAAAGTGCTCAGAAGAGATAGGTCCATTAAAGAATTCATCAAATAACGCCTCATCGCCTTTCTGGACAATGATACAGACTTCTTCAATCCCGGCTCGGAGTGCCTCCTCAACTATGGCTAGAATGACTGGTTTGGCAATGCCATCTTCGTCAATGATTGGAAAGAGCTCTTTTTTGATTACCTTGGAGGCAGGAAAGAGACGTGTCCCATAACCAGCAGCAGGGATGACAGCCTTGCGGACTTTACGCGCAGCTACAATGTCAAGGTAAAAGCACTCTACGTTAAACTCACGTTCAAGAATCTCTTTGACCTTCTGGCGTGCGTGTTCGTCCTTACAGACAAATTGCGCACAGCCATCCCCTTGCGAGCCTACCCCTTTACCACCCCAGATATATGGTTTAATGCGTTCGCTCTGAAGCACTGAATGGAGTTTGGGCGCACTGAGTTGCCTGGGACACGCTGGTCTCATATAACGGTCAAAGAGAGCCTGAGCCTTATCCATAAGCTTACCCAGAGATTCTGCATCTCCGCTGTTCAGGGCTTCAATTGCCTCTGTAACGATTTGTTTGTTCACGGAACCAAGATAATGATGTACACCTTTCTCAATGTCATTGTCCGGGTGCGGATAACACCGATTAAGCCGATTTAGAATCTCCTGAGTGTCTTTTTCGCCGTGCAGGTCTACGATGAGCATATAAATATTTTGTTTAGGACTCAGCTCCCTTATAGAAATTAACTCCCGGTCAAATATCATCAAAATAGGACGGTTGCCAAACGCACAGCCCTGGTCCATTCTACCACACCGACTGGGTGTGCGCAACTCGCCCTGATACGCAGCCTCCATCTCGCCTCGTATGGTCATCTTCAGGTCGTAGATTTTGTTAAATGCCCTGGCGACCAGCACACAAATCGCCGCTGATGAGGATAACCCTTTCTTTATCGGGAGTGTCGTTTTATAATTATCGAGCTCCAGACCCCCGACATAATAATGAGTTAATATCTGATAGGCAACCCCGGCAGTATAAGAGAAGAACCCCCCGCTCTCGGCTTCT
>JAGHBZ010000092.1 GCA_021160705.1 Candidatus Sumerlaeota bacterium | reverse complement strand
GGTCGAATCATCTTATTTTTAATCCTGTTCCGAACATCACCTTCATCAAGGTCAAAAGGCACCCAGCGCATAATATTTTCAATACCAGCGGAGGAGAGGACATTAGAAATACTATAGCTCATTCCCAGATTCGCACTAACTGTGCGATTAAATATTCCACGAAACACTGAAAAGACATCAGTGGTTGCGCCACCTATGTCAACGCCAATGACATTGATTCCCTGAAGCCGGGCAATGGTTTCAATAATTTTGCCCACTGCACCCGGGGTCGGCATTATCGGGGCGTCTGTCCATTGTTTGAGTTTGTCATAGCCGGGTGCCTGTGCCATAACGTGTTCCATAAAGAGTTCATGGATACGTTCTCTGGCGGGAAGAAGGTTTTCCACCTCAAGTGTAGGGCGGATATTTTCCACGATAAAGAGTGCGACTTTGCCTTCAAGTGTTTTGGTTATTGCATCTCTGGCATCTTTATTGCCTGCATATACAATGGGCAGATTATATGTTTTGCCCAGACGGGGTCGTGGATTTGCCGCTGCAATTAACTCAGCAAGCTCAACCACGTGCGAGACCGTGCCACCGTCAATACCACCGCTCAGCAGAATCATATCAGGACGCAGATACCTGATTCGGTCAATCTGCTCGTGAGGGAGGTATCGGTCATTAGAAGCAATGACGTCCATCACGATAGCTCCGGCACCGAGTGCGGCTCGTTCGGCGCTTTCAGCAGTCATTGTCCTCACTACACCTGCCACCAGCATCTGTAATCCACCACCTGCACTGGACGTGGATACATAAATATCCACCCCGGTCTTTTCATCTTTCTGTGGGGTGATAATTCGATTATGTTCATCAAGAATAGTTCTTCCGCTGAGTTCTTCCACTTCCTGGATAGAATTGATGACACCAATAGTTACGTCATCAAAGGGTTTCTCCACGGTGCTTGGTGCTTCGCCTCGTACAATCAAACGATACTCTCCACCCTTCTTCTCTATGAGAATACACTTAGTTGTCGTGGAACCACAATCAGTTGCAAGAATACTTTTTATCTCCGAGGGTTGCATAGGACTTTAAACTCCTTGCAGTTGTATCTTATTTCGTTGATTGCTCATTAAAAAACATTAACACCCGAGCAGGATGTGAACATGCGAATATTCGGATATGGAGTGCTGAAAGATAGCTTGTCTTTTTCCTCATATAACGCATAATGTATAGTGAGAGTAGTTATTCTTCCTGCGCCTTGCGTTGTTCCGCTTCTGCGATAATTTTCTCCTGCAACTGTGGCGGAACAGGTTCATAATGAGAAAATTCCATTTCATAAGTGCCACGTCCCTGAGTCATTGAGCGTAGTTCTCTTGAATACTCAAACATCTCGCCAAGGGGCACCTGAGCGTGAATAATGACCTTATTTCCTTTTAATTCCTGCCCAAGAATACGACCCCTTTTGCCACTTAAATTCCCGAGTATATCGCCCATATTTGATTCAGGTGCAATAACTTTCAGGTTCATTATAGGTTCAAGCACAATAGGGTTAGCCTGCTGGGCAACATTTCTAAACGCCATAGAGCCAGCTATCTTGAATGCAATATCCGATGAGTCCACAGAATGATGAGAGCCGTCATAACAGACAGCCTTAACGTCAACGACCGGGTAGCCTGCAATGATGCCTTTTTCCATTGCTTCGCGAATACCTTTTTCAATGGAGGGCTGGTATTTGCTGGGAATGACGCCACCGACAATTTTCCACTCAAACTGAAACCCTTCGCCACGAGGCAATGGCGAGAGCTCCAGCCAGACATCGCCGTATTGCCCGCGTCCACCGGACTGACGTTTATATTTGCCCTGACCTTTTGCAGTTTTTGTAATGGTCTCCTTGTAAGGCACACGAGGTGTTTCCATCCTGATTTCCACGTTGGCAAAGGTTCGTAACCTGCTAAGTGCAACATCCAGATGCGTATCGCCCATTCCAGCGATAATGGTCTGACGCACCTCATGGTCTCGCCATATCTGGAGTGTGGGGTCTTGTTCGGTCAGACGATGCATTGCCATACCGATTTTTTCTTCAGCGGTTTTTGAGTCCGTGACCAACGCCATCTGGCAGGTATACGCAGGGAGTTTCGTGGGTGCATATTTGACCGTATTGCCCGGAGCCACCAGGGTATCTGCAGTGGCAGTAGCACTCAGCTTTGCAACCGCACCTATATCACCTGTGGATAATTTATGGACATTCTCCTGTTTTTTCCCACGAATACTCAATAGATGACTAATTTTCTCCTCTTTGTTTTTATTGACATTAAAGACAATACTGTCTGCCATAATCTCCCCGGTAATGACCTTAAAAAACGACAATCTACCTGCGTAAGGGTCGCTGACGGTCTTAAAGACATAAGCAGAAAACGGCTTTTGAGGGTCATACTCTGCCACTTTTTTCGAGGAGTCTTCAACATTTACAAATCCGGGCATTTCCAGTGGCGAAGGTACACAATTCAGAATAAAATCCAATAACGGATAGATACCAAGACAGTTATACGCCGACCCACAAAGGACTGGAACAAACCGCCTGTCACGCATACCTTCCTTTATCCCGCGTAAAATCTCCTCATCGGTTAAGGGTTGGTCTTCAAGATATTTCATAGTTAACTCATCATCGCCCTCAGCGGCAGCTTCTATTAATACCTGACGCCATTGCTCAGCCTGTTCTTTCTGCTCCTCAGGAATCGGCTCATAGGAGACCTTTTCGCGACTCTCAACGACTTTCTTCATCCTTATCAGGTCAATTACGCCAGAGAAACTCGCCTCTTTACCAATAGGCAGTGTGAGGGGAACGGCATTTTTACCAAACTCCTCTTTTATTCCAGCAAGGACTGATTCAAAATCTGCGTGTTCTTTATCCAGTTTGTTGATGAAAAACGCCCGTGGTATATCATACTCTTCTGCATACTCCCAGACAAATTCCGCACCTACCTCCACTCCAGAGACCGCATCAAGCACAATGAGCACAGTATCAGCCACACGAATACCGTTTTTTATTTCATTAACAAAATCTCTATAACCCGGTAAATCGAGGAGGTTTATTTTGTGACCCTTATACTCTAAAGAGAGCAGTGACGCATTGATACTGACTTTTCGACTTATCTCCTCCGGGTCATAGTCGGAGACGGTGTTGCCTGCATCCACCCGACCAAGTCGGTCAGTATATTTGAGATAATAAAGAATCGCCTCAGTAAGCGTGGTTTTCCCTGAACCACTATGTCCAGCCAGTGCGATATTTCTTATGTTTTCGGATGTATACTCTTTCACTCCTATGATGCCTCCTTTGGGTTTATTACCCCTAATAGGTTTAGATTATTTAGCTAAAGTAAAGAGCGATTATTTCACCTTTAAAGGCTTCACCTTGCGGTAATTTTGTGCTGCTGTGACAGCAGTGGCTTTTTCTTTCTCAACTTTAATACCTCGGTAGCGAAACCATTCGTAAACAAATGGTGTAGCAACGAAAGATGAAGAATATGTACCAATAGCAATACCAATAATTAGTGTAAGTGCAAATGGCTGTAATCCTTTACCGCCAAAGATATACATCGCCGTTACAGTAAACAACGAGGTCATTGCAGTTAGTACAGTGCGGTTCAACGATTGATTAATGCTCATATTGGCAATCTCTTCAAACTTTTTGCCATAAACAGTACGGAGATTTTCACGTATTCGGTCAAAAATAACAATCGTATCATTTACGGAATAACCAATAACAATTAACAATGCGGAGACCACGTCCAGGCTGATGTTCACTCTCAATAAAGTGATAAGACCTAATGTTATAATTAAGTCATGGAGGAGTGCAAGAATAGCTGCACTGCCAAAGGTAAACTGAAACCGCAGTCCTACATAAAGGAGAATACACCCTGAAGCGATTATGACCGCAGTCAGGGCTATTCGGATAAACTCCTGCCCTACCTCATTACCCACTGACTGAGTGGACAGAACCGTGAAACTACCCTTACCGAAATGGTCACTTAAGGCTTGTTCAATCATCGCCTGAGTTTTTTCCACGCTGTTCTCAACATTCTTCACTCGTATAAGATACTCGTTTTTGCCCAAGACGTGCTGTACTCTTCCTGTCAGTCCTGCTTCCTTAATGGCTTTGCGTATCTCCAATTCAGTGACCTGTTTGTTGAACGTAACATCACTGAGAACACCACCTTTAAAATCTACATCAAATACTGGACCACCTTCTTTGATGAACCCGAAAATACATAGTGCAATCAATGAGAGTGATAGCACATACGCTCCTCTCCGCAAGTCCAGAAATCGGATGTGAGGCGATTTAAACAATCGGAGTGAACCTACATTTATTTTATTGCGGAGATGAACCCAGACCTCTGTAAAGGTCTTGGTAACTGTTAAGCTGGTATAAAGGTTGGCAATCAGACCGATGCTCATAGTGAGGGCAAATCCTTTAACGCTCCCTTCAGCAAACTGGAGCAATACCAGTGCTGTGACCAGAGTGGTCAGGTTTGAATCAAAAATAACGGAAAATGCACGACGAAAACCCTGTGTAATAGAGAATTTTAATGGTCTGCCACTGCTTAGTTCTTCACGCACACGTTCATAAATAAGTATATTTCCATCAACCGCCATACCGATAGTCAGCAGTATACCACCAATTCCAGACAAAGTCAGCGTTGCACGAGCCAGCGAAAGCACTGCCATAATAAGCAATATATTAAGTATGACCGCAAAATCCGCAATGATACCCGCAGTGCCGTAGTAAATAATCATAAAAATTAAGACTGCCATTCCACCAAAGAAGAGTGCTCTAAGTGAGTCTCTGATACTCTCGGTACCGAGAGTCGCACCTACAGCACGTTTCTCTATGGGACGTAGTGGCGCTGGCAGTGCACCTGCTTTCAGCACCAGAGCAAGGTCAGTCGCCTCCTGCTGATTAAAATCACCTTCTATGACTGCGTGACCATCAGGAATCTCTGTCTTAATGACCGGTGCTGAATAGACATAATCGTCCAGAATTATTGCCAGACGTTTGCCCACATTCTGCGCTGTAATTTCCCGGAATCGTTTTGCCCCAACGCTATCAAACAGAAGAGCAATATTAATCGGGTTGACTAACGAAGCCTGATTAAATTGCACCCAGGCGTTCCGTAAATATTTTCCAGTGATTTCAACATTATTCTTTACAATAAATGGGACATGCTTCTTCTTTACCTTGCGCCGGGTTCTCTCATCATATTTAACGACCTCACCATAACGAAGAACATAGCCAGGTGGAAGGCTTTTCCCGGGTTTAAGGTTACCATTTTCGTCGAAGAGCTCTGCTACCAGTTCGTCATTTTTATCGTGGAGTAAACGAAATTCAAGGCGTGCTGCCTTAAGGATATTTTTAAATACCCGTTCGGGATTCTTTTCGCCGGGTAGCTGAATTCGGATACGTGTTTGTCCCTGCGGTGCGACGCTTGGCTGTGTTAAACCCAGTTCGTCCACACGTCGCCTGACCACCATTAATGCACCATCAATAGCATCCTTGACGTAGCGGTCAATCATCTGTGGACGGAGTTTGAGGACAAGTTTTCCGGTCTTACGAAGCCCTTCTATATCCGGGGGTTCAAAAGTCTCTTTATAGTCTCTAAGAATATTCTCCACAATGCGGTAGTTCTTTTTCTCAGTAATGCTCAATAACAATGCGTTTGCATCCTCCAGGATTTCCAGAGACGCCTCCACGTCGTTTCGGAGAAATCGTCCGCGCAAACCCAGAGCAAGGTCACGTAATTGGTCAGCCACAGTCTTCTTAACATCTACCTCAAGCAGGACATCTACGCCACCCTGCAGGTCAAGTCCTAATCGGAGACTCTTTCTGCGTAACTCCTCGGCTTTCTTATCCCACGCTTCCGCCTGTTTCTCGTCAGTGGGACGCTGGGTTAACGCAATAAACGCAAAATAACGCCCTGTGGGGTAAATAAGTATCAGGCAGAGTAGCGTGACAACTATAATGACAATTAACCGCCATCTTAACTCACTTTGCATAATTATATTACCTCAATCTCCTATATTTGATTCTTTACACAGTAAATTAAGCAAATTAGTGAAAAATGTTTCTTATTGTACTCAGAGGGTTTCTTCAAATACAAATTGTTGGTAGCCAATTCTGTTGTGCTTTTATTGAGATTGTTTTTTGCTTTTTATAACTTGCGACACAGCACTCCTGCTAAAGTCAATTCTGACATTTTTTGCTACCTCAATTGTTATTATATCTGCATTATCATCAATATCAACGATGGTTCCATAAATCCCGCCTATGGTGACCACTTTATCGCCCTTTGTCAGTGCACTAATCATTCTTTTTCGTTCCTGTTCCTGCCTTTTCTGAGGACGCAATATCAGGAGATAGAATAAAAACACAATAGCCAGTATCGGAAATAACATCTTCATAAACGCACTGCCATCGCTCGGAGCAGTTCGCTGAGCCTGAGCCACAACAGTCAAAATTTGCTCTATTATCAATTTTCTCTCCTTAAAATAAACGAAGTTATATGACGTCTAAAAATTGCATTTGAATTCAAAAAAATCCAAGACTTAATCAGGTTATCATCAGCTGAATTTTGATGTCAATTATTTATTAATACCCCCCTCAGCATTCATATTTTTCCCAATCACTTACAACTCGTGTTTTAATATTCCTGGAGGGCACAATATCTGCGGAAAAAAACTGTAGGAATTTCACAACCCGGTGTGTGCATAAGGGATACCCCAGTGGGAATAAGAGCCTTAACCTCTATCTGCATCTCCTTCAAAAACAGAAGGAGAAAGCGATGTATGGTCTACGAAAATATGACATTCGCTTTGCAAGGGTGCACATAATGATATCTGAAGTTCTGGATAACTTTGAGTTACCGGTTCATCCCCTCCTCAATACACAGTAAGTACAAAATAGCTGTAGAAAAAGTATACATTGTACTCCGCTGGAGCTTCGATTCAATCCCGCTTCACGTTTCACGCACCCCGCTTCACACTCTGGAGCATTGATGGTATTCTTTTGCCACGGAAGAACACGGAAACACACAGAATAATCACATCGTTCAATAGTTATAAAGTTTATCGGTCAAATTTGCCTGATTTTGACCGATATATGATGTTAAGAATTTTAGGGCAGGCATAAAAAGTAAGTCAAGCAAATATACCATTTTGCAAAATCTTATATTATATTCGCAGGTGGTCAGTTGCTCACACCCGACTGAGTCGCTAAACCATTGCGCTGGTGTTTACGAGGATTGGTTCTTGTACTCAGGAGTTTCATAATGTTCGTTCAGTATAGGCGGAGGTTATACTTTGCACTTGCTTTGTTGCAAACATCTCGTAGTATTAATTTTTCTTTCTGATTGGAGCGAAAAATCTTCTTACTTCAGAGTTATCCTGGTCTCCTGGATTCCTTATAAATACTCTTTTTTCCATAAGGAGACCAGGGAACCAGGAGATAACAATTTCTCCCGTCCCGCACCATTAAGTTTGATTCTTAGAGTTCCTCAGCAGGGTTCTGAAGTAGCGCTGAGGTTTTTACTTTATGGAAAAAGACCCTATGTTACTACAGAATAATCATTTTATACACATTATACACAGATTCTATTCTTAGCAACAGAGCACTTTGCACTTATTGTTTCTCATTTTATATTTTTCAGACTGGATATGGAGAGGCTACACTTTAATAAATATGCGTTTTCGGTAAAGAATCCACATCAATGCACACCAGATGATGACATAAGTCATCCCCCAGCACGCAGAAGAGACATAATGCCCGAAAATGGAAGGTATCCAGCTCTTATAAAGATGGTCATAAATAAAGTACTTGAGATAGACGGTGTTTCCAGCGGCATCGTGCCATCGAATCCACACAGTAGCATACGCCATAATGCTTGCACCAAAATATGCAGTGATGGCGTTCGTGCCATACACCACAAATGGTTTTGCCCATCTACGATAGTTCTTTATGTCAATGAGCCAGTAGCAAACCGCAAGACACAGCAACGCCCAACCAGTGGTATGCAGTACATAAGAGGGTGTCCAGAGGTTCTTATTAAAAGGGATGTCGTATTTCCATAAACCAGCCACGATAATAAGTAGCGTGCCAGCAACTGACATACCTGCGACTTTCTCAAACCCGTTTCTGTTTTTTTGGCGAAGCCAGTGACCACAGAGCACCCCGGCAAGGGTGGAACTCAATGCAGGAATTGTGGAGAGGATGCCTTCCGGGTCGTGTCCCATTTTCAACTGCTCATTCCACTCGTAAAGCGAAGAACCTAACAGTTTGGTGTCCACGTAATCAGCGATGTTGGCAAATCGTTCTAATGAACCCGGATGCTGACCCGGCACCGGGATGAACTTCAGGATGAAATAATAGACCGCCAGTAACCAGACCGTCCACATCGCCTGCCCCCTGAGTCCAGTGTTCAGCATAATGATGGATACAAAGAAATAACACACTGCAATCCGTGCAAGCACACCGACAAACCGAAAATGCCCGAGATACGCTCCCGCAACAAAAATCATAATTATACAATTCAGGATATATAGAATTACGCTTCGCCGAACGATGTGTGTGAAGAGCAAAGTACGGGAGTCGCCACGTGCGAGGCGTTTGCTGAAACTGAACGTCATCGCCACGCCCATAATGAACAGAAAAAACGGAAAGATAAGGTCAGTGGCAGTACAGCCGTGCCATTCCGCATGACTCAATGGAGGAAAGACGTGTCCCCAGTCGCCGGCATTATTCACCAGTAGCATCGCAGCTATGGTGAGACCACGGAATGCGTCAAGGGATAATAACCGACCGGGTTTTATTGGCTCCAATGTTTCGCCCATCGCCGTTCTCCTTTTATAAACTGAAAGATGGCTGGAAAGAATCTTCTATAACTCTTAAATTACAGTTGCGCATTTTTCAGACGCTACAATACACTTTTATAAAAGAACTTCTGAACAATGGTTTATCAGCCAATAGTAAAACTCAAGATAAAAGCATAATCATCAGGTAATTTCCGGGTGTTCCTGAGTAGATAAGATATCATCTTTTTATTAACACCTCGATTCATCGCTGGGGTATAAAGATGAACAAAAATCTACTAACTCTTTTCACAGTTTTTTTTAAAGAAGGAGGATTAGAGCCGACCTCACGAATAACGCTTCACACTTAGGTTCTGCGGAAGCAAGCCGCCGACGCTATAGAGGATAAATAAAAAAACCGCTAATAAATTTTGCAAAATTGCTGTTCAAATATACACAGGTCGCTCCTATGGAGCTATGTATGTTTTCTTATTGCCAATATACCC
>JAGHBZ010000044.1 GCA_021160705.1 Candidatus Sumerlaeota bacterium | reverse complement strand
GGGGAAACCAGTGGAATACGGGTTTGCAACTTATGGGAAAAGGGTTACGGGGAGTGAGCAGGCGGAGCCGATTCTTGCAGGCGACAGTTGGGTAGATTCACCAATAGTAGCTGAGCAGGTGCAGGAGTGGGTGCAGGGTCAACTCAGTGCGTCTGAGCGAGAGAACGAGATGTATGGTCTATCGTGCTTATGTTTGCCGTCGCAATGTTTGCGCTATCTGTATGATGAAAAGGCGAGAAAGACACTTCATTTACCTTACCCGCCATCTGAGCCAGCCTGGCTTGCATTATATTCTCCGGTGGACGTAGAAGATGTAGATTCTTTTCTCCTATATCTGAATGCGAGGACTGGAAAGATACTCCAGTATGAGCGGTTTCGTTTTCCACCGTATTTTTCTTATGGAATAGCAGTAGATTGGTAAAAATTGAGTCGTCAATTCAGCAATTCAAAAATTCAAAGTGGTAAGTCCCTCAGGGTAGATTTGCTAAAGTGCCAGATGGCACAGAAGGAAAAACGTAGGCTTGGTAAGGTGTGGAGGGTTAGAGGGTATTGAGGTTGAGGGTGGAGAGGCGGACAGAGCGAAGATATAAAGTAGCAGTGGGGTGAGTGGTCGGGGTGAAGCTTAAAAGGTCAAGGGCAATATGTAGGTGTCGGCGTTGTGTGTCGGTTCCTGGTGCTGGCTGGAAATAGAGAACGTACTTTCTCGGGTTTCCCCTGGTTGGTAAAAGAGGTGTAGGGGTCTGGTCTGCTACTACCAGAGATGTCCATTGTTCGTACGTATCATCTCCCACACGTAGTCGGAATGAGGGAACCAGCGTGGCGTTCATCTGGTCGCTCTCCAGTTCTATCTCCACACGATATAGCCGGTAAGGTTTTATCTCCACATCTGTCTGAAATAATAGTAGCCGAAACAATCGGTGTTATTTGTAGCCTGGATTGAGATTAACCAGCTTGCTCAAATGACCTCATTGAATCCAGTGAAGAGCATTTCTGGAGGTATAAATTTCAAGCAGTAAACATTTATTATACGGTTTTCTATTTGAAATAAGGTGGAGTTTTATTTTTACAGGTCGTTCCCGGGGAGCGTTGGCTGTATTCGCCTGTAGGCATTAATCCCGGTGCTGAGGCATAGGGCTACGTATAGGTCGTTACTTCGGAACTATGTGAAGAAAGAGAGAGGTTATACACTTCATTTGTTAAATTCTGGTGATGTGGGTTGTGCGGTCTCGGGGCTGAGCAGGGATTTTGAAGGTGATATACGTCCTTTTGATGGGACCAGTGAACCTCGCGGTGATGGTTCAGACTACGATATTGGGGCTGATGAATATTTTCTAATCACTGATGTGTCAATCTGGTCACTATATTATTAGGGAGCGGAGGGACTCTCGTACTTTCTTTATAAGAGTACGGTGTTCTTCATCGTATTGTTAATTTTTTATTGGTTTTTTTTATAATTCTGAGAACTGCATCGTTTCTTAATTTTTCTATACTTCCCTACCTGAAGTCATCTCATTTTTTTTCCAGTCCTATACTTGTTGAAATTATTCTCCTATGTGGTTAATGATTGATTATCTTGAGTGTTTAGGGGTTATTTAAGAAGAAAAAATTGTAATCAAGTGGTGATGAGGAGGTTAGTAAACGAGACGCAGGGTGAAATGGGGATTTATATGGCATTGATACATTACCCGGTGATGGATAAGCATGGTCGTGCAGTAGCAACCGCTATAACCAATCTTGACATCCACGACCTTGCCCGGGTTGCTCGCACATATAATGTGAGCAGATTTTATGTTGTCAATCCCATCCCATCACAGCAATGGTTAGCGAATCGGGTGATACAACACTGGCTGGAGGGATATGGTGCTGAATATAATCCTACTCGCCAGGAGGCGGTGAAACTGGCGAGTGTGGTGGCTGACCTTGAAGAAGTGATAGAAGATATTGGCAAAGACAATGACCTCCCTGTGGTCTTCGTAGCCACCACGGCAAGGTCTTTGCCGCATCGTATATCATTTAAGGAGCTCAGAGAAAAAATCTATAAGAGACCAGCCAACTATTGCATTCTTTTCGGTACGGGGTGGGGACTACATCCTTCGCTCATTCTTGATGTTGATTATGTGCTTGAGCCTATAAGAGGGTTAGGTGATTTTGCGCATTTAAGTGTACGCTCAGCTGCTGGCATTATTCTTGACCGACTGATTTACCCGGATAAATCTACTTAACTCTATCTGAATTCAGGTTTCAGCGGATATGCCGTTGACATACAAGGTGTCATTAACATATTTTAGATTCTGCACTTTGCTTTTTAAGAGGTACAGGACATCAACAGGTGAAGTTTATTGTCTTCTGGTTCTATTAAATATATATGGTTAATCGGAGTATTGGTATTAGTGATTTCATCGCGTGTTGGTGCTGAGTCACACGCCATTTTTATGGATGGACACTTTGATGACTGGATAGGTCTCACCCCTATTTATTCTGACGCCTCTGGAGACCAGGGAGCAGGGAACATAGATTTTGGACGTATCTGGGCGACGAACGATTCCGAGCGATTTTATTTGCGGTTTGAAGTCGGAACCGAAATCAATCTCCAGAGTAATAACTCCATCTACCTTTACCTCGACTCTGATAATAATGCGTCCACCGGGTTAGCGATTAATAATATAGGTGCAGATTTCAGTATTGCTTTTGGTGAACGGACTGGTAGGTACTACGGTGTGTCTGAGGAGACGTTTAATCTGAATACCATTGGGTATTTTCAACTGCCCACTGTGACTTCTCAGGAGTTTGAAATTACTATTCCGCGAAATGCTGTTTATGATGGCACTGCAGTATTTCAAGCCACTACCGTATCGCTATTGTTGGTGAATAATATCCCTGGGAGTTACGACCAGGCACCCGAGGTCGGAGAGACATTAAGTTATACGTTTGATGAAACGCCGACACCCCCATATACCCATATTCCCCTTGCCAGAGAATCTGCTTTTGATATTCGCATTCTGACGTATAATGTTCTGAGGGATGGGCTTTTTACGAGGACTACTTACTTTGAGCGTATTCTCAGGGCACTTAAGCCGGATGTGCTTAACTTCCAGGAGCTCTATTCATATTCAGCGGGTCAGACAAAGGATTTAATCAGCCAGATTTTGCCCTTGGGAGATGGCGAGGAGTGGTATGCTGCAAAGGTCTCGCCAGATTGTATTACCGTAAGCGAATATCCTATTCTCCAGAGCTGGCAAATTGATGGGAATATGGCAGTGTTGCTCAACATACCTGGCACCTCTTTAATAAAAGACCTGCTTATCATAAATGCACATCTGCCCTGTTGTTCTGATGATGAAGGACGTCAACGAGAATGTGACCATATTATTGCTTTTCTACACGACGCCAAAACAAATGGTACACTTCCGCATAATACACCATTTATCATTCTGGGGGACCTGAACCTTGTTGGGTATGCCCAGCAATTAGATACGTTGCTCAGCGGGGATATTGTTAATGAAAGCATCTATGGAAGCGACCACATTCCTGACTGGGATGGGACACCACTAACCGATGTGGTAGCATATCATACCGCAAAACCGGATGCATTTACCTGGTACAATGAATCCAGCACGTTCTGTCCGGGTCGGCTGGATTACATCATATATAGTGATAGTGTGCTGGAGGTAGGGCGACATTTTGTTCTGCGTACCGAAGAGATGAGTGCGGGAGAGTTGACACAATACGGACT
>JAGHBZ010000109.1 GCA_021160705.1 Candidatus Sumerlaeota bacterium | reverse complement strand
GTATATGACTGACTGGGCACAGAATCTGAGTCTTCGTAATTTTATTTCCCACTGTAAAGAGCCGGACAATTTTATCAGTGGACCCTTCAGGGAGTCGTTAAGAAAATGGGATGAACTCTGTCAGCAACGGCGAGTAGTTGCCATTGGTGGTGTGGATGCCCATGCAAAAGTAGTACTTCCATTTGGACTGAAGAAGATTTTTCCTTACAAGACGCTCTTTCGGACAGTGCGCACGTATATCCTCACAGAGTCACTCCCCCGAGATGATTTTTATCAAGCCAAAAAGATGCTTTATCAAGCCCTGGCGCAAGGGCATTGTTTTATTGCCAATGCAAATATTAAAGACGCTAAAGAGTTCCGATTTTACGCTAATACGCCCGGAGGCAAGACGCTTCAACAGGGTGATGAGACTAACTACACACCCGGAACCCGGCTCTATGCTGAGATTCCCACAAAGGCAGTAGTACGGCTTCTGTGCAATGGCAGGCTCATCGCTGAGCAAAAAACTAAATCCTTCTCCTTCACTCCAGACGAACCGGGTGTCTATCGTCTGGAGATTTATCTTGATAATAGTCCCTGGATTTTTTCCAATCCTATTTATTTACGAAACTCAGACAACTGTTAGTATCTGAACCTGGAGGTGGTTTCAATGAATAAAAAAAATATCAGCGAGTCTTTGAAGAAAATGCTGGAGGGTTTAGAACGCCCTTCACTTGATGAAGACACACTTAATCAGCTGAGGGAATGGGGAAGAATTCTTCGCGGTGACATTATTAAAATGACTTCCCTCGCAGGCTCAGGACACCCCGGAGGTTCAATGTCATCAATTGACCTTTTTCTTGTGACCTATTGTTCTGCCCGAATCAATCCGCATAATCCCTACGACCCGGACAGAGACAGAGTGGTAGTGAGCCATGGGCATACTTCACCAGGCGTATATGCGGTTTTAGGGCGATTGGGGTTCTTTGACATTGATAGTGCTATCAGCACGTTCAGGTTGGCAGGTTCACCTTTTGAAGGACATATTGAACGCTGTGTGCCGGGGATTGAATGGACTACAGGGAATCTGGGGCAGGGACTCAGTGTAGGATGTGGGTTTGCACTTGCTGGAAAGTTGCTCAAAAAAGAGTTTCATACCTTTGTCCTGATGAGCGATGCAGAACAGTGCAAAGGACAGGTAGCTGAAGCGCGCAGAGTGGCTCATAAATACAACCTTAACAACATAACAGTGATTATTGACTATAATGACCGCCAGATTAGTGGCAAAGTCTCTGAAATTATGCCTATTAATATAAGAGCTGTGTTTGAAGCAGAGAGCTGGTATGTGATTGATATTAATGGACACGATTACTCTGAAATCTATACCGCTTTACACGATGCAATGAAGATTAATTCTCCAGTTGCAATTATTGGTCACACAGTTATAGGAAAAGGGGTATCTTTTATGGAAGGAGACGAACAATTTCACGGACGTGCCCTGAAACCCGATGAGTATAAAAAGGCACTGGCTGAGCTTGATATTGAGGATGACCTTGAGCGGTATCGCCAATTGCGCAATGAACCTTCAACGCTTAAGTCCATTTCTTTCGGACATACCCCGGGAGATAAAGGACACGCTGTGTTACCTGACGCAGGTAACCCCATCACATATACACCTGAGGATAATCTGGACAATCGCACAGCATTTGGCAAAGCACTGGAGAATCTGATTGCAATTAATAAGGAGAAGAAAACGCCACCAGTGGCGGTGTTTGATTGCGACCTGGCAGGTTCAGTGAAGACAAATCTGGTCTGGAAGTCATTTCCAGACTACTTCTTTGAGTTAGGTGTACAGGAGCATAATACCGCTACTATTGCAGGTGCAATCTCTACACAGGGCGTGGTGAGTTTTTTTGCAGATTTTGGAGTATTTGGTATCGACGAAACCTATAACCAGCACAGACTTAATGACATAAACTTTACCAACCTCAAATTAGTAACAACTCATAATGGAATTGATGTCGGGCAGGACGGAAAAGCTCATCAATGTATTGATTACATTGGTGTTGTCAGGAATCTTTATGGATTTAAGGTAATTGTACCCTGCGACCCAAATCAGACCGATAGAGTCATCCGATACATTGCTACAACGCCGGGAAATTTCCTGATAGTTATGGGACGCTCAAAGACGCCTGTCATTGCTGATGAGAAAGGCGAACCATATTTTGGCAATGACTACACTTTTGAATACGGCAAAGCGGATATTATATTTTCCGGTCGTGATGCCGCAATAATCACAATGGGACAAATGCTTTCCCGTGCTCTGACTGCACGTAAAATTCTCAAAGAAGAGCATAGTATTGAGACAATGGTTATCCATATGAGTTGCCCTCTAACAATTGACGAAGAAGCAATTGGGCGTGCTGCTTCAACTGGCTTGGTTGTTACATACGAAGACCATAACGTGCACTCTGGTCTGGGCTCAATAGTGGCTGACTACATTGCGGAAAAAGGACTACGCACACGTCTCATCAAAATGGGTATCACAGAATACCTGGGCTCTGGTCTGCCAGAGAATCTTTTTCGTATGGCTTCTCTGAATCCTGAACAACTCGTAAGTACAATAAAGAACGCTCTTTCTAAAAAGAAACCATAAATCCGAAAAAGCATTTTGTTGCTCCACCTTTTGCGTGTTACTAATTATACTTTAAGTTAAATCTTTTAGACAAAATTCAATTCTTTGCGAGAATCTTAAGTATAAAGGGGAAGATATATATTCACACTATATTATTCTTTATGTAGTTTTTATTATGCTACACCTACGCAAGCCCACAGATACTGATAAATGAGGTTTTCATAGGTGATACGGACTGGATTGAACTTTACAATATAGGAGCAACAACGCAAACTCTTACCAACTGGGAGGTGCAGTGTGGGGATGAACTGCTTGGCTCAAGTTTTTTACCATCCCAGAATACAGCCTGCCTCCTGAGGCGTATCTTCTTCAACGAGATTTACAAAATGCAGACCAGTCGATTCTGGCGTTTGATATAATGAACTTTGATGAGCAAGATACCGCTAATGCCTCTGTCATACTCAAAGAACTCCTTATTGACTCCTGCGAAATTCCCCGGTACCCCTGACTTAAAAACCAATTATGGTAAAATTATCGCTCCTTAAATACTATTGACATCTCATACTCTCACGTTGCAAGATATACCATTCATACTCTCAGGGGTGGGAAAATGGAGGTGTTCTCAGGATGAAATTTAAAACACTGTTCATAACTTTCGTTAGCGTACTTATAGTTGCGGGCTTAATCGGAGGAGGTATATATCTCAGTCGGCTTAAACGCAATCAGACCGTGCTTAACCATTTTTCGCTTGCAGAAAAAGCTCTGAATGAGAACGACCCTGATAAAGCAACTCAACATTTGCAAATCATAGTCCAGCGGTACGGTAACTCAGTGGTTGCACCAAAGGCGTGTTATCTTCTGGCAAAACTAAATTTTGAGACTTCAAATTTTGACTCAGCAAAACACTATAGCGAATTGTTGCTCAAAAAGTATCCACAAAGTAAATTCGTCTACTGGGCATCCTATTATCTGGGTGAAGTACTCCTGGAATCTGAACAGGATATTAAAGGTGCAAGACAAATTTTTGAGCGTCTTATTAAACAGAAAAAAGATGATTCCGTTGTTCCCTGGGCACAATCTGGACTCGCAAAAATAATGATTAAAAAGGGTAGATTAAAAAAGGCAAAAGAAATCCTGGATAAACTGTATGAAAAGATTGAAGACCTCCCGGAGGAGTTGAAAAAACAGGTTAAAGATGCACTCGGCGAGGTGAATATTAAACTGCTCTTTTCCCCTGAAATTGCTGAAGGCGACCGGGTGTATACTATCAAAAAAAATGACACCCTATATGACCTGGCTCGGAAATACAAGATTACACAAGAATTACTTATGCGATGCAATGACATCAAAGACCCCAGAATGCTGAAAATCGGCAGTCAGATTAAACTCCCTCGTGATAAGTTCTCCATTGTCGTTGATAAAACCAGGAATGTTCTTACCCTTTATAGTGATGGAAAATTTTTTAAAGAGTATCCAGTCCGCACAGGGAAGTATGATTATCTGACCCCGGTGGGCGAATTCAAAATTGAATATAAAAAGAAAAACCCGGAATGGGTTAACCCACGAACTCACAAGCGCTATCCACCGAATCATCCAGAAAACGAATTGGGTACCCGGTGGATGGCATTCAAGGGGAGTGCGCTGGGGATTCACGGGACTATCCACCCGGAAACTATCGGTCAATACGCTTCTTATGGGTGTATTGGAATGTTAATGCCGGATGTGGCGGAGCTTTACGACATTGTACCTATCGGTACTCCGGTCAAAATAATTGGCAAAATTCAATTAAACAATAATAATGAAGAATTTTCGGATTAGGACAATGGACAAACAAAAATTCATACGACTCGCATTACCCAAGGGCAGTTTACAGCAAGCCACGATTTCCTTGATGGAAAAGGCAGGGTTTCACTTTAAAATAGGGACCCGAGCATATCAGGCTGAATGCAATGACCCGGAAATCAAAGCAGTACTGATTCGTCCACAGGAGATGCCCCGATACGTGGCTCAGGGCGTTTTTGACGCTGGCATTACTGGACTGGATTGGGTAAAGGAGAACAACGCTGAAGTGGTTG
This sequence comes from Candidatus Sumerlaeota bacterium, assembly GCA_021160705.1. GTDB lineage: Bacteria > Sumerlaeota > Sumerlaeia > MWCT01 > JAGHBZ01 > JAGHBZ01. The sequence goes on along the minus strand of JAGHBZ010000109.1, from coordinate 1,678 downwards.
AGGTGGAGACGCTCTCTTATTCAAAGTCCTCCCTGCGACCCGTTAAATGGGTAGTCGCTGTGCCAAATGATTCGTCCATAAAGAGCGTTAAAGATTTGCAGGGCAAACGAATCGCTACTGAACTGGTTAATATTAGCCGGCAATATCTCGCTGAGCAGGGCGTTGAGGCAGAAGTTGAATTCTCCTGGGGTGCTACTGAAGTTAAACCTCCAGAACTCTGTGATGCGATTATTGAACTCACTGAGACCGGTAGCTCACTCAGAGCCAATAACCTTCGGGTCGTGGATGTGGTGATGGAATCGTGCACAAAACTTATCGCCAATAAGTCAAGCTGGCAGGATGACTGGAAACGCAAGAAAATTGAAAATATCGGGCTTTTGCTCCGCTCTGCAATTGATGCAGTTGACCGGGTTGGGCTTAAAATGAATGTCCCTAAAAGTAAACTGGAGGCTATCACAAAGTTGTTGCCAGCTATCACTGCTCCAACAGTATCTCCACTGGCAGATGAAGATTGGGTCGCTTTAGAAACAATCCTTCAGGAACAGGAAGTTCGCCAGCTCATCCCTGAACTCAAACGCGCTGGTGCCACTGGCATTATTGAATATCCACTCAATAAAGTCATTATCTAAGATTGTAATCCGAGAAAAAACACAAGCCTGAATCTTAATTAAGTATAATATCCCTCAAACCTGATTTTTTTGCCCCTAATCATTAAGTAATTTTATAGCACTCGTGATGAAGTAAGACACCATCTTCTCATTGACCCCTCGATTTATCAAGGGTGGGTATAAAGATGAGCAAGGAGACCTGGTAACCGTTTTTCACGGTTTTAAACACAGAGATTCAGGGCTTGCCTTACGAACAACGCTTTACACTTAACTCTTCCGATGGTAAGCCCTCACACCTGATAGAGAATAAATAAAAAACCATTAAAACAGTTGAGGTACTAATCTTCGCGTCTCTTTTTTCACCTTGTTGATACAGGGTGTTAATGAAAAGCGAGGGATAGCGTTATGCTATCAACGACGTCCTTTCACATTATGGCATTCACTTCTTGACGGGAGTTAAATTTTAAAACACGTGTATTTTAAAGGAGAAGCAAAGGCTTTCAATTATTATCTACCCTTACTTAAGAATCAGGGTTCTTATGATACTGTAACGGTATAGAGCTGAACTTGATGAGTGTGATGGAACCATCCAGAACAACATCATAATTCTGAAAATGGGAATGTCAGCTCAGGAATGGTAAATCTTATCTTATTTTTCTGGTGATTGTTCTTTTTCTGTGCGGGGCTGTTTGTTCTCATTAGATGCCAATTCTGCCTTCTGTTCAGGGGTAAGTCTGGTTGCCTCGGAGATACGGGCTTTTTTGCCACGCAGTTTACGCAGATAGTATAGCTTTGCCCTACGTACTTTTCCACGCCGTTTTACTTCAATGTGCTCAATACGCGGCGAATGGAGCTGAAAAATTCGTTCTATACCCACTCCATAGGATACCCTACGCAGAGTAAACGTCTCCCTCAGTCCGCCTCCCCTGCGACTTATACACACACCCTCAAAATACTGAAGTCGCTCTTTTTCTCCTTCAATAATTCGGACAGCCACTCTTACTGTATCACCGGGTTTAAAATCCGGTATATTTTTCTTAAGATATGGTTTTTCTATTTCCAGAATTTGT
>JAGHBZ010000175.1 GCA_021160705.1 Candidatus Sumerlaeota bacterium | reverse complement strand
CCAATAAAATGACTATCTTTCTCATCATTCCTAGCTCCCTCTTTCAAAGAATGGATTAGGGGTATGGACAAGACTCTGGTGGCAATCCAGACATTTTTTCTCATACCCCGGACGAGGATAAAGCACTGTTCGGTGGGCAAGCATTGCTCCTCGTGTCATTGGCGAATAAATCAGATTTGAATGGCATTTCATACAATTAGCATTATCAATGTTCTGATATGCCTTCAGGCGATTTTTCTCTCGGTCGTAAGCTCTGGTACTTAGAAAATGCACTGCTATATCTTTTGCGCCGTGTATAGTTTTGCCGTAAAAAAATTGCCAGACATTTTCTGCAGAAGGAAGATGGCAATCCATACACCGTGCCACCACACCATATTTATTATAATGATGAGTTGAGGTCAACCAGCTCTCATACGCGGGTTTAATCTCGTGACATGTACTACAAAATTGCGGTGAGGATGTTCGCACCATCACTGAATATGTCAGGCTGAACAGCGGTATGCCAAGTAGTGCACCTCCAGTGACAAACAGCATATATTTATAAGTTGCCTTCATTAGAAAAAGGATTATGAATTAACTGGACACTTACATATACGTTTTCTAACTCTCTTTTAAAAATTACTGCTTAAATAAAACATTAACAACGATGATGCAAGATTTTTCTGCACATTTGTTACCCTAATCATTAGGGAGTTAAATTCCCTATAGAAAATGAGATGTTTATTTAACCCGAATGGTGCGAGGAGAGGATGGAGGAAATATATGTTGAATAGTCGTAGTCAAACCCTTCAGGGAAATACTCCCCGGTACGGGTTTGTACCACATATTTTGCCCGGGGACCCTGCCGAATTATCTGCTTGAGTGCAGAGATGAAGTAGTCAATTTCCTCAGTGGTGTTATAGAGAGCAAAGCTAATTCTCACAAATCCAGGCAACCCCCGATGGTCGCCACGTCGAATCTGCTCAAGGTATGGCTGTACCTCGTCAGGATGGATGTTAAACAGGTGCATTATGTAAGGATGAGCACAGAAACAGCCGTGTCGGACGCCGATACCCCATTCAAACCCAAGTATAGCTGCCAGCAGGCTATGCTCTATTCCTTTAACGTTAATAGGGATAACTCCAACACGATTCTCCGACATCTGCGGATTCGGGTCGCTATGAATGATGACTTCAGGGATTTCAGCCAGACGTTTAAGCATATAGCTGGTGAGATGTCGTTCGTGCTCCTGGATGTAGTCGAATCCAATCTCCGATAATATCTCAATAGACCTGCTCAGTGCGACCACACCGGGGAGGTTTGGCGTGCCAGCCTCTTCTTTTTCTGGTGGTTCAGTCCATTCCACCTGATTAAGTGTAACAAGTTCTACCGTACCACCACCAACCACGTCCGGGGGTTTTTGGCGGAAAAACTCTTTTGGACCGACCAGGACACCCGTGCCAAATGGTGCGTACATTTTGTGTGCACTGAACGCAAGAAAGTCAATTGCCTCCTCTTCATCAGGGCTCTGCATAGTAATCTTGCGGTGTGCAACGAGTTGAGCGGCATCCACGAGTAGCATTGCACCATACTGATGCGCCAGTCGAGCGACCTGGCGAATCGGTGGGATATACCCTGTAACGTTTGATGCACCACACAGCGCGACTAATTTTACTTTGCCTTTATGTTCTTCAAGTTTTTTCTTCAGGGCTTCTATCTCTGGTGCTCCATACTTCGTGGTGGCAAGCACATAATCCACCTGTCCACGTATCCACCAGGGAAGCAAATTTGAGTGATGTTCCATAACAGTAGTCAGGACAAGTTCATCTGGTTTCAAGGGTAGATGATGGCAGAGTTTGTTGATTGAGTCAGTGGTATTCCGTGTAAATATGACCACATACTTACTTGGGTCGGCTCCCACAAACTCAGCAACCTTCAGACGAGCCTGTTCGTATAGATAAGTGGAGAGCATTGATTTGAACCCGGTTCCACGATGTACACCAGCATAATAGGGAAACATCTGCTCAACTGCATCCACTACAGCACGAAATGGCGGGGTAGTCGCCGCATTATCAAAATTAACATAAACGTGAGTGGTTCCGTCAAGCAGGGGCACCTGCTGCTCAACACCTACAAATAAACCACGTATATCAGAAGTTGGAGTTCTCATTGATACTCTCTGAAAGCATACAATCGGTCAAACTCGGTGCTCCGGTACCTGTAGCTGTACAGAGTGTTTTGCTACTCCATATTTTTCAGTGGTAGCACGAAGTATGGAGTTTTTGTAGATTGACCAGGTACAGACAGGCATCAGCCGAATTTCACCAGTTACTGGATGTTCATAGGCAAAAGAAGCAGGACACTCCACCACCCGGGCACTTTCCACACACCGCGGTTCCTCAAAAGGCAGGACAATGACACGGAGAATATTTTGACATTGAGTATATTTACGGAAGAGTGTTTTTGTTTTCTCGCCACGTATCATCCCGAAGAGTATCCTGATGGATTTGGTGAGCACCTTATCACCAAACACAGCCTTTAGTTTGACATTTCTGCGAATAAAATTCAGAAGCGCAAAGAGCAAGATGATGCGACGTCCGGTTTTACCAAACACCTTGCAGATTAGAGAGCGTTTAATTTTTTCTCCGTACTTCTGGTCTAAGTCCAGAGCCTCCATCACAACATCAGTGAGAGGGCGTTTCAGGTAATCTGAAATTGGACGATACCTCGTGCCATCAGAGATAAAGGCGGTCACACTTTCACAGTTAGGATGGGCTCCACCGAAGGTTAGACGTCCAACATTAAAATTATCCAGAAAAGTTTGGAATTTGCATAAAGTACCCGCAGGCACAAACTCCACGCCCTTTACGGCATCTCGCACCATACGTTCAACATCTTCAATGGTGGTATCGCCCGCATCTACTGTGTCAGGACCCCAGGTCTCAACCAGAGGAATCAGGTCTAATGCAGCGATATAGTCCCGTCCTTCATGGCAGAAGTCAATCAGGTCACCAATATATTCCTCATTAACCCGTAGCCCTGCACAACACATAATTGTTATCTTTGACCGGCGATATTTTCTGACGTTTTCAAGACCTCTTAATTTCTGTTCATAGGCGCGTGGATTTTTTCTAAGTTTCTCATAAATCTTGGGACTCCTTCCATCAAATGCAAACATAAGCTGGGTTCCGGTTGCGAGAAGTTTTTTTGCGTATTCTTCGTCTTCCAGACGTATACCGTTAGTTACTACTCGTGCCTGTAATCCATAGGAGGCAGCAAGATTTATTATATCAATCAGGTCATCGCGCACCGTTGGCTCCCCACCAAAGAGCTCAATCTTAGGTTTAGGGTTTAGAGTGGATAAGTGGCGAAAGACCTTATCAAAATATTCCATCGGCGGATTGAACACAAATCCCATAGCAGGAATATTAGCTAAACAAATCGGACAATTCATATTGCAGTAGTTAGTAACGTCCAGAAAGACCAGAGATGGAGGTTTTCCATGATTGCATTCAAGACACCGTAGAGAACAGGTCTTCTCAGCTTCACCTTTATAGTTGCAAAGTTCACGTTTAAACCGCCACCGCTGGGCATTTGACGAGATAAGGACATTGGTAGTCCCACATTGGGGGCATTCGTGCGAAAGATACATCCGTCCATCTTGCTCAACGTGCCTGACTGGCACAACCTCTTCGCACTTTGGACATATACCATAATTTTGTATTTTTTCCTGCATAATTGTTGTTCCTTCATTCAGGTAAATGAATGTTTTTAAGTGTTCTTTTTTAGAAACCGAAGGGACGTTCTCGGGTTAAGTAAATTTACATCAGGGATTGGAGCTGGGTTCAGTTGTTGTTATGTGGTCGTCACCAAGGATGTCCAGTGTAGTCCAGCCAAGAATAAAGTCAATAAGGTCTAAAGGTCTACAAATCTTATATACGCCAATCCACCCCAGATGAATCCCATGGTCGCATTCAAAGAACCTCGGGAGTGGTGATGCGTTGTTTTTCAGAATCATTCGGATGACTCCATTATTGAATCGGGGTCTTGTTTCAGCGTTCTGCTGGTCTCGTCGAGCCTGATGCGGGTCAAGAGGGTTAAATTTACCACTACCTCTTCGTTCGCTACCCCAGACCAGTACACCCCAGCTGTCGTCTTTGTAGTCCAGCAGTCCAGCCTGCCGTGTACCTATTCCAATCATTTTTCCATCAATATGAGTGAATCCAGTTGGCGTTAGAGAAAAGAAATCCGCATAAATCCCAAAATCTGGACTCCATTTATCAGTGATGGTAATCCCAACATCAATTATATCCAGTGCATCGTTACCCCGTGCGCGAAGATATGTACAACCTGTAATTGTCAGACTTGTTATCAATAGGATGCTGAATAACTTTATTACCCTTTTCATCCCTCTCTCCCTTTTTGGCTATTGATTTTAAATGTAAAATGAAATTGTGCTTGAGATAAAAATTTTATGTCAAGTAATTTCGAGAAACTTAAAGTGGAAAAACTCAGGATTTCACTTAGCGATTATTATGTGCATACGAACATACCAGACTAATGGGAGCGAAATAGAATAGGGATTGTTAAAAATGAAAAGTAGAAACTTTCCTATAAAAGCTCAGACATATTTGACATAAGCCTGAAATTTTCATAGAGGATACATTCAGAGTATTGTTGGGCTTAATTAACTCAGTGTAGAGTACAAAATGTATCGACATCCAGCATTGGTACTGGTTTCATTTCTTATCGCGGGATTAGTTATTGGGCGATTTTTCGTTCTGCATCCCCTTGTGATATTTTCTGCACTTGCAATTCTGATTATATTTTATATTTGGGCGATATATATCCAGCCAGCGAGTCGGGCAAGGACATCCCGACTTACTCCATCTGCAAGGGGAGACCTGCTATTTCTGGGTGTGTTCTTTATTGGCATACTGATGCAATGTCAAATTGTAGAGGAGGAACAGACCGCTCAAAAACTGGTAGCGTCAATTGAGCAATATGGCAATGTGGAGGTGGTCGGCTCGGTTACCGGACTTCCTCGCTATAGAGAACATAGCATCTTCGTATCACTGGCTAATGTGAAGGTTACCAGAAAAGAAAAAGTCTGGCATTTACCCGGAAAACTTCAGGTGGTCATTTGTGGGAAGGCAAAAAAACAATTTCCTGAAGGCAGTTTTACACGGGGTGATATAGTGAGGGTTTTTGGGAAAGTACAACGTCCGGTCTCGTTACGAAATCCCCTGCTATTCAATTACGCAGCGTATTTGCGACAAAAAGGCATTTACGCCACCACTCTGGTGTATGTACCGCAACTGCTCAGTATCCGGGCACCTCCTGGGGGTCGCACCCTGGTGAATCAGGTTCTGCTCCTGATAGGCAAAATTCGTGGCTACGCTTATCAACAGTTCTTTTCAAGAATGAAACCAGAGAATGCCACGGTTGCTTACTCGGTTCTGTTTGGCAAGTCCCATAGCATAAACCCACAGGAACGACAGAGATTTATTGATGCTGGCTTAATCCATTTATTTGCGGTTAGTGGACTCCATACTGGTCTCCTCACCCTGGTACTATTTCTGTTTTTCATCACTATCACCAGCAATCTACGGCTGACTATTATTTTTACGGTCTGCGGATTGGCTTTCTATTGTGCACTGGTGGGGTTTAGAACACCAGTAGTGCGAGCTGCGTTTATGGCGGATGTATATTTACTTTCGCTTCTCATATTACGCCGACCTGTCAGAGGAATTGATGTACTCGCAACAAGTGCCTTTATTGTTCTACTCTGCAATCCACGGGCTCTTTTTCAGGCAGATTTTCAGCTGTCATACCTTTCAGTATTCGGGATATTACTCCTAAAACCAGTGCTGGAGAACTTATTTTACCTTCACCCAACTCCACACACTAAACATCGCCAACTGGCTCATTATATTAATAAATTCGCTATTGACCCTATACAGGTAGTCTTTGCGGTTCAAATCTTTCTGCTGCCGTTATTGGTGTATTACTATCACAGATTTTCACTGATTGGTTTTATCAGCAATATCTTTGCAGTACCTCTAACCCTGTTCATCATTCTTTTTGGTGGATTATATGTATTAAGTACAGCGATTCTTCCGATAGTTTCTCCCCTGCTCGTCTTTTTGACAAGCGTGAGTACCGAGACGTTACGGTTCTTCACCTCTCTCAGCGCATTACTGCCGTTCTCCGCGGTCAGCTCCCCGCCTCTGCCCTGGTGGGCAATTGGGGTCTACTATATGTTACTCCTGGGTGGGAGTTATGTTCAGGGGTTGCGTACGCCAATTGCTCGTCTGCGGGGTAAGGCTCAGTTACTGATTGTGGTAACAGCTATTTGTGCTCTATTGGTCTGGATACCTATTGTTCAGCACCAGCATCAATCTATGACAGTATATTTCCTGGATGTTGGGCAGGGTGACTCCGCGTTTTTGCAATTTCCCAATGATAATACTATGCTCATTGATGGAGGACGGAATTTCCCACGGGATATGGGTCAAATGGTCATCGCACCATTTCTGAACGCACTCGGGGTAGAACAGCTTGACGTGGTCGTTGCTACTCATCCGGATGCTGACCATATCGGCGGGTTGCCTTACATATTACAAAATTTCTTTGTGGGGCGCCTGATTGAAGGAGGCTCGGTCTCTGATACAAAAACATTCAAGAGACTCCAAAAGACGATACACCAGACAGGCACACCTGTATATATCGTCACTCGCAACGACGAAATTAAAGGGTTTGAACCTGCCAGAGTGATGGTCTTAAATCCATCGCCTGATATTCTTGGGCGTTATGGCAACAATAACGACTCAGTGGTACTACGCATTGCCTATCAAAAGGCAACCTTTTTATTCACCGGCGACGCAGAAAAAACAGCTGAAGACAGTATGCTATCATCAGGAGTGGAATTACGTGCAGTGGTACTAAAAGCCGGACACCACGGCAGCCGCTACTCAAGTTCTCCTGAGTTTCTTGATGCAGTCCACCCTGACGTTGTCATCTTCTCCTGCGGACGGAACAATCGGTATGGACATCCACATCCTGAGGTCATTGAACGCCTCAAACAACGGGGAATTAGATATTACCGAACTGATGAGCAGGGATGTATCACCATAACCACAGATGGCAGGTACCTCCGTATCCAGACCGAGAAATAATCCTTCTAATGCTATGCTGGAAACATCCTGTTTTGTCGTATTGAGGAAATTCCCTGAATCCACTCAGCTTTATTACGGGTCTACCTTTTCCTACCCCCTTACTATAACCTCCACAACCGACTAACCGACTTAACCGACCCAAACCGACAAAACCGATAAACCGATACAACCGACAAACCGACATAAACCGACATAATCGACCTAAACCGACTAACCGACTTAACTGATTAACCGACTCAACCGATTAACCGACAAAACCGACTTAACCGACCCAATGGACTAACCTGAAAAAAATTTTAAAAAATTTGTTTTTTTAGCTTGACAGGAATGAGGGGGATTTTTAAAATCTAAGTTCATAGTTCTTTATGTAAAGAAGTCTCGCTGGCAGGAGAAGAGTGAGTTGACTGGATTGAGGGGAAGAGAACGCAGGGGGATGTTGCCAGACCTCCAGCAATGTTTTACCACCGGTAGAAGTTTGTATAGTTCAGATTTCCTCAAGCGTTTGCCCTTTTCTCCGTACCTGTATAGTCGGGGGGGGTATACATTTCCCAAATCTCGTATCCCGCGATTATCCTTTCCTGTTTTCTTTTCCGTCCCGCCATTCTCTCACCTTAAGCCCTCTTGCCACAGGTATTCACCGTCTGAGTTTCCTTTTTTTTCACGAAATTATACCGATTTTCAAAAATAACTATACTTATCAGGAGGTTTAAAATGAAGAGGATAGTATGCATAATCGGGTTATTAGTGATGCTCGTTATGAGCGGAGGAGTTGCCTTAAGTCAGACGAGCGCGGAGAAGTTTGACAGGGCGAAGTCGCTGTTCGACCAGAAGAAGTATAGTGAGGCAAAAGTGCTTTTGAGCGAAGTGCTTGACGCAGAGGACAACCCATACCCGGGAACGTCGTACCTCCTGTTGATGAAATGTCATTATTTTCTCCGTGACCACGCCTCCGTAGAGTCTTTATATGCCTCGCACCACACTAAATTTACCGGGACAATCTTTGACCCTGCGGCGCGATTTGTTCGGGCAAACTCATTGTTGGACAACGCCAACGACCCGACAGAGGCAGCCGCGGAGTACGAGTACATCGTCTCAAATTTCCCCACCAGCCCCTTTGCAGCTCCGGGGTCGCTTTACAAGTTAGGACTGATTAACCTCGAGCGTTTTAAAGATTACTCCACAGCCCGTGAAAAATTCAATCAATGCCTGACGGAGTATCCAGACTCGCCATACGTGCCGCGTTGTCTGTTAGGAATCCTGAAGGCAGCTTCATTTCAGCGCGACACGGCTACAATGTTTGACATCTACAATAAAATCCTGAGTAAGTATGGTAGTTGGAAGATAATTGCGGGCGAGGCGGCATTAGCGGTTGCGGAGTTCTACAATAAACAGGCTCACGACCGTCAGAACGCCCTGAAATACTACCTTAAGGTCATAAATGATTATCCGGGTTCATCAGCTGAGCCTCTGGCGTTGCTCCGGGCAGGAGACCTTGTGCCTTATGGTGACATCAAGCAGTCAATAGAGCTCTACAGGCGTTGTCTTAAGAAATATCCGCAGAAGAAATATTCTGCCTGGGCACAGACAGAGCTGGGGGTCTGTTATATGCTCAAAGGCGACGTTGAGCAGGCACGTTCTGAGTTTGAGAAAGTTCTTCAGATGACCACAAAGAAGAGATACGTGGATAAAGCGAATCTTTACCTTGAGGCAATCGCCGACCCTGAGTCAATCAGTGCGATAAAAGTGAGATATGACATTGCCACACGCAAGATACGTGACCTTGCGGATTATGATACCTCGTTCTGGGATTTTGCGCGAGTAGTTCATCTTGCAGAGTCATCCAGGTTCACGGAGTATCTGAACGACCCTGGGGTGCCTCGCTCAGAGAAAGCAGAACTATTATACAAACTCTCGCTTTCTTACTTTAACCTTGAGGAGCGGCAGAAAGCGAAAGAAGTGACAGAGCGAATCCTTAAAGAGTATCCAGACCAGGGCGAGATTACCGCACTGGCGCTTTATAACAAGGCGTTTCAGCTTCACCGGGAGTATAAATATGCGGATGCGATTGCCATTTTTCAGAAGATACTTGTAGATTATCCTGACTTCAGATACACGCCGCAGACCTTACAGCGTCTTGCCCGGTGTTATGAAGAGAGCGGAGAACATCTGACCGCTGCGAGGATACATAATTTTGTTATCCAGGCATATCCCGAGACCGTGTGGGCAGAGAAGTCACGCAGGACCATCAAAGCCATCCTGCTGGGTAGACCACACATAAAACAGCTCTTCGCTCAATACAGGAACACAGACAATTTTCCGATGCTGGTAGCATTTAAACGCGACCCGATTGAACGCCAGCACAAAGCGCTATGTGATTTTTTGAAACAAGTAACTGCTCAGAGCACGGAAAAGAAATCATCTGAGAAGGTAGCAATGAAATTTTGAATATATACAGTATTTGCCTCTCTTTATGTAGGGAAACAAACAAATCGTGATTATATATTATAT
>JAGHBZ010000457.1 GCA_021160705.1 Candidatus Sumerlaeota bacterium | reverse complement strand
GTATTGGACTGGTTGAAATGCCAGCTTGTTTTTAGCAAACTTCCGAAGAAAAAGATTGATATAGAGAAGGTTGACCCATTTGGGGTATCAATCTTGAAAAAGATTGTTATCAATCCAGGTGATGTCACCACATTTGGGCAACCAGACCAGAGTATAGACCAGGAGTATTCGGATTATAGGAGTTTTGCAGAAAGAATAAACAGGGCATTTGAGAAATCTGCGGTAGCTAAAATAATTGTTTATAAAGGTGGGATTCAGACAATCTCCTGTGAGGAGCTGACAAAAGCAGGTATTGACGTTAAGCAGTTCCCGATTAAACAGTTGCGATTATTCTATAATAACAAAGAAGTGCCAATCCACATCAGGCGAGGGGAGAGCAAATTTGATTTTCTGTCGCCTGGGGATGTAATATTTTTCTATGCGCCAGAGCCCTTGACGCACAAGCACGACTATGACGTGTACTGGCTGGTGAGAGATGATGATGCACCATCACCGCCGCTCCGAATGAAACTCATAAAATCATTAGGCAAAAAGAACGTAGTTGATGTGAATACTGGCTGGATAGAGGTCAAGGAGTATTTGCCTCAGCAATATCACCATTTTCTTTCAGCACCATTGGTAATGAGTCACTGGTACTGGGATGAAATTCCAGAGGGGTCGTTTCGAGAATATACTATATATCTTTATGGCATAGATACTTGCGCAAAGGCTTGCGAATTGAAATTGACAGTGGGAACAATAGAAAAGAACAAGACACAGACCTGTAATGTATACGTTAACGAGAGACTTCTTGGCACAATAAAGTGGCAGGGGTGGCGGACATATCAGTGGACAAAGAAAATACCCCTTCGGTACCTCCAGGAGGGTGCTAATAAGATTACTATTGAGGTCCCGGAGTTAACAAAAAAGGAGCAGTACGCCTCAGAGGTATGTCTTATAGGATTTGAGTTCAAATATAAAGGTGTACTGCGGAGCGAGGAGGATTGTCTGGTCTTTAGTCCTGAGGAGCCAGAATCGCCTTTTAAAGCCAGAATAAAGTTTAACCTTCCAATCAATCGCCAACCCACCTACGCATTTAATGTTTCTGACCCAGAGAATCCACAGCTATTTTTGTGTTCAACCTCCAGAGGGGGAGAACAATATTTTTATGATACTATCCGCCCAAATAGTAAATACTACATCGTGAATCAAAAAGGGGGTGTGATACCAGAGATTGTTCCTGTGAAGAAGCCACTTACCCTCCTTAATGAGAATAATGGTGCTGATTATCTTATCATCACTCATTCTATGTTCAGTTCTGCACTACGTCCATTAGTCAACACACGGCGAAGCGAAGGACTGCGAGTCTATGTCAGCGAAATAGATGACGTTTATGACAATTTCAGTTTTGGTTGTAAAGAAAGTTTTGCTATTAAACGTTTTATCAAATATGTGTATTATAAATGGCGTCCCCCAAAGCTCGCCTATATTTTACTTGTCGGAGAATCCAGCGACGTCCACGGAGACCCAGCCCGGTATCCTAATAATGCACAGCGTGACCTTGTTCCTATTTACAAACATGAGTATTTAAACACGCCAGTGCGTGCTGACACTCAATATGCGATTATAACGGGGACAAGGATTCCAGATATAGCCATAGGGCGATTCTCGGTCAAAGAGCCAGAAGAGGTTAAAGCCTGCATAGAGAAGACGCTTGGTTATGAATCGGGCAAGAATAAAGAAGAAGGGCTGTGGCGACGGCGTATTATGTTTGTAACCGACGATGAGAAAGAGTTCAGCAATATTTCAGAATATCTTATAGGAAAGCATATCTCTTCAGAGTTTCTGCCTGTGCGTGTGTATCAGCGTAATTTTGATTATGCAAATTTTTACCGTGTACATCGGCGGAAAAAGTCACCAGAGGCTACACAGACTTTGATAGATGAACTCAATAAAGGTGTGGTGCTCTATAATTACTTTGGACATGGAGGACCAAATATCTGGAGTGCGGAACGCCTGTTTCATATCTTTGAGGACCTTTCTCTTTTTCGCAATGCGACCCGATTATCTTTTCTCACGGCGTCAACCTGTGATACAGCCTGGCTGGATTATCCAACCGAGCCAGTCAGCTCCTCTATGGGAGAGATATTAGTGAAGACACCCAACAAGGGATGTGTTGCTTTATTTGCACCTACGACTGGTGCAAACCCTTCAGACCATAAACGACTGATGGATGAGTTCTTTAATGCGCTTTTTAAATATGGGTTTCGCGAATTTGGAAAGGTCTACCTTGCGACAAAATTATTGTATGGTATGCGGTCTAATAATATGGCGGTACTGGAGCAGTTTGTTTTGCTCGGCGACCCGTATCTGAGTTTTTCGTTTGAAGTTCCCGAATTTAAAGAATTACGCATTTCTCCTCGTACTATAAATGCTCACACTGGCGGGAAGATAAATCTCTTCGGAGTTCTCCCGACTGCCACCTGGGGCTGGGCTGAGGTCTATCTCAATGACCCTCAAGCCAGGTCTATTACACTACTTGAACAATACCTGCCAGTATCAGGAGGTATTATTGAAGGTGAGGTTACTATACCTCCGGGAAAAACAGGTAAGAAATACCTTGGTGTGTATGCTTATAACAGATTTAAAAAACGCTATTATTTTAAAACAATTGCCATTCAGGAAATTGAGCCACGTCTTGAATTAAATATGTCCTACGATGTACCCACGACCTTTCCACGCCTGGGTGAAAATTTCACAGTTAAGGTGGAATTATATAACCCCACAGAGCTGTTTCTCCATAACGTGAGAGTACGTCTTGCTTACGGACAAAAAGAGAACATCATTCTGGATAAAAAGATAAACCTTCCGCCACTGCAGAGGTGGACTCCAAGAGTAGAGTTAAGGGGTACGGCTGTAGATGTTTTTCGTCTTGTCGGAACTGCCACCCTTACCGGGGGGGAAGAATCTACCTACTATGAAGTAAAAAAAGAGATTTTTATACCCGTCTTTTCACCCTCAGGAGAGCCTGGAGTGGTTTTTAATCCACTTGAGGCAAAAATTTCGCCTGCTCCATTGACAAAGGGCCAAAGACCCCTGATTACTCTTCCCATCTACAATCTCAGTGCAAAAACCAAACAGGACTTAGTCTGCGAGATAAGAGATGCTACCAGTCTGGGCGTTCTGGTTAGAAAAAATATCGCATCCATCAGTCCGTGGACAAGAAAATCTGTTTCTATTAAACTCAATAAGACCTTCCCCTGTGGCGAGAACCGATTATTATTCGTGGTCTATCCGGGTGCGGAGATACCAGAACAGGAAAAACAAATACCCAAAGACGCATTTGTTCGTCCCTACTCTCTCAAGGTTAATGATTATGCTGACCTGACCATAGTCCCGGGTTCAGTTAAGATTCGGAGTGCTCATTTTTTCAATGGCGAGACAATTCACATTGATGCAATCGTCAAGAATATTGGTGAAATTGAGGCAAAGAATATTCAAGTCGCTGCTTATGAAAGGACTCCATACATATACAGAAACCTTATTAAACCATTTTTTGCTGATACCAAATACAAGACTATCAGCAGACTTGCACCAGGGGAGGAGAAAGAGGTTTCTTTTCGGTGGGACAGATTCGGACGCCCCGGGACCGTTCCTATATTCGTAGTAGTTAATCCAAATAAGAGAGTTAAAGAAAAGAACTATGCTAATAATTCAGCGAAGACAAAAGTAACTTTTCTGTCTGAGGGAAATATGCGGATTACGTCAAAAGATATTAGACTTTCCCGGCACTATGCACGGCGTGGTGACCACATTACAGTTACTTTCACTGTACATAATACAGGCGATATTGACTACGAGAACGTCAAGGTGCTCTGTCAGCAGGTGGCTACCAATAAAGACCCGCTCAAAATAGGAGAGGTGATTACTATAGAGCATCTGCCAGCAAAGAGCTCTGTCACCCGTACCATCACCTGGGTAGTTGCTGATGGTTATGATGGAATTAAAATTACAGTTAATCCAAGAGAGCGGTTAAATGAGGATACATATTCAGATGATAAAGCAGAAGCGAAAGTAAACTTTATTGTTCCAATTTTTGGTTTACAGAAAGAACCTGAAAGCACTAATGACCAATCAACTTATAGAATAAAGGAATCGCTGGTATTAGGAGACAGGGAGTTAACAATTGTACACCCTGACTATACTATCAGCACTGCGGAGTTCCTCAAGGCACGGGGAATCCAGGTACCTGTGGACATCACTCATATAGTCAATCCTGAAGTGGTGGTGAGGAGCGGAAACCGGAAAGACACATATCGTGACAGGCGCTGGTTATTAAGAGAAGAGTTGAATGGATGGTTGGAGGCGTCACCAAAGGAAGATGTGCCACCTGTAAAACTCTCAATTCCCATTCCAGACCCCACTACCACTTTCTATGATGTGTATATCGTAGTGCAGACCAGTAAAGACCATAAAGGTTATCCGGCAAGTAAATTTAAACTCCTGCTGGAGAAAGAGAAGCAATTCCGTGTGTGTGATTATACTCATCAGACCAAACCCTGGTTTACCGAGCGATACTATCTGGGCAGGTTTAACATTTATGATAGATTTCTTGATGTTACTCTGGATGATACACGTGGTACTTATTGGGCAATCATCAACAGATTTGAGTTTGTACCATTAAAAGGCATTTACACATCCCCAGTCTTTGACCTTTCTAAAGCCTGGAAACATAAAAAGTCTCTTAGCCTCATTGTTAACACCAAACTCCTGACCGAACTAAGCAAGGTGGATTTTATGTATCGTATGAGCAATAAAGAATCCCTTGATGAATGGAGTGAATGGACTCCTCTCACTCTTGACAAAAAAGGGAAATCTCAGGATATTCCGATTAAAGGACGATATTTGCAATGGAAAGCCACATTATACGCCACCCAGAGAGATAAACCTGAGATAAAAAGCGTCCTCTTGCAAATTGCAAAATAAAAGTATCTTAATGGGAGTATTGTGAGGAGAGTATCCGGTAATCTTGTACATCCTTAACCCCTTTCTTATCATACACACAAATCATCGGTATTTAGAGTTCAGCTGCGGGGAAACTCTGTAGCTAATATGCGGTGGGCAGTTATACTTTTTGCAGAGGGATTAACAGGGATTTTTGATATTATTTTCGTGGAAGCCCCAGCAGGTCGCGTAGTTCCCCGAGCGAAGGCAGGTCTTTGACGCTTTTCAGTCCAAACATTCGCAGGAATTCTTTTGTAGTGCCGTAGAGGTATGCGCGTCCGGGTGCCGGTTTTTTCTTAACGACTTTTATCAAATCCAGCTCCTGTAATTTTTTAATTATGCCAGAAGAGTCAACTCCCCTGATAGAATCAATCTCCTGGCGTGTGATAGGTTGTTTGTAAGCAATGATTGCCAGAGTCTCCAGAGCAGAGATAGATAAGGATTCCCTGTTACGGGTTCGGCTAATCCGAAGTTTAGCGACCCAGGGATGGCATTCCGGGCGAGTTGCCATCTGATACCCGCCCGCTACTTCTATAATCTGAAGTCCTTTTGAGTTGCGGTAGTATTCCATTTGCAGTTGCAGGAGGAGTCCACGTATAGTGCGCTGGGTAAGTCCGAGCAATTTCTCCAGACGCGCAAGACTGAGTGGTTCAGTGGTAGCAAATAGCAATGCCTCCAGAACCGAGCTTGCCTGCCTGAGGTTTTTTATTTTTGGGACATCGGAATCTGCTTGTTCTGTGTGTTCCAGTTCTACCGGGACGTCCACTATATTTTCTTTTAAGCTGGACTCGCTCTCCTGGGGCTCGTCTGTTTCTTTATTATATTTTTCGTCTTGCATAGCTTATGGAGAACTTGCCGGAATATTGGATGTAATATAAATATCTCCAAATAGTCTTTTTTGAATGATTCGGATTTCTTGTTTACGGCACAATTCCATCAGGGCAAGAAATGTAACAATCAATTCCTCCTTATCCGCACAGTCTCTGAGGAGCTCTTTAAAATCTATATTCTGTGTGGACTGGAGAAGGTCTTTAATGAAATTGATTTTTTCTTCCACGGTATACCGTTCTGGTGCGAGGTGTGTGATTGTACTGGTTTCCACATAAGGGAGTACGCGCGAAAATGCGTAGAATAAGGTCTGCAAATCCACCTGGAGCTGCTGGCGTTCACGGGACTGGTCTTCAGCAGACTCAGTGACCACGGCTGGTTTTTCAGAACGGTAAAATACCCTTGAGAACTCTGATTGTCGTTCTTTTAACTCACCAGCCATCTCTTTGATACGGCGATACTCTATCAGCTGATGAATGAGTTGCTTGGTTGAGAGGATGTCGTCAATTTCTTCTTCGGTCTCAGATTCAGTGGACGTGGGCAGTAGTTGACGGGCTTTAAGCCGAATCAATGTGGCTGCCATCACCAGAAACTCACCAGCTACTTCAAGATTTAACTCCTGAAGTAACTGAATATAGTCAAGGTACTGGCGGGTAATCTCTGAAATAGAAATATCATAGATGTCCATTTCGTTGACTTTTATTAGATAAAGCAGGAGGTCAAAAGGTCCATCAAATATATCCAGTTTTACTCGATAATCCATTTATGTTTCCTTTCAAATGGCGAAATAGGTCTCTTTTTACTTACCGCCAGAAATCCCGGTCGCTGAACTCTATTCGGTACGTGCCAGAGCGCGTATAGCGAGTCCTTCCACGGAGTCGACGCCAGATGTCAGGACCCTTTAAATATAGAAATGCTACAATCAGTCCACCAAGATGTGTGATATGCGAAATCCCGGTCTGTGCAGACTCCACGCTCCCCAAAAATGCGAATAAACCCATCACAATAACCAGCACCTTTACCTTCACAGGAATAATCCCCCAGACTAATACAATATCGTCCGGCCAATACAGGGCATACGCAAGCAGAATCCCATAAAGTGCACCTGAAGCACCTATGATACCTTCAAGGGGTCTGCCGGTCATTATGGACACTAAAGCGTGGATTAGCCCGGCACCAATCCCGACAATAAAATAAAATTTTACAAACCCCAGAGTTCCCCACCGCACCTCCAGACGAGGCGCAAAAAACCATAGGATTATCATATTAAATAAAAAATGGAATACATTACCGTGAATGAACATATAGGTTACAAATTGCCATACCATAAATTGGAAGATTGCGCGTTGGGGTGTTTCGGCAAATAAGTAAAAAAAACCTTCAGTCACTTTAAATCCCAGCAACCGTATAACAAAAACCTGAACCAGAAACACAACAGTATTGGCAAGTAAAATATATTTAACTGCTGGGGTCAAATATCGACTCAGAAAGAAATTTAGTTCTGACCATAAATTTCGCTGATACATAATCGCTACTCTGAGTTTTGGCATTCAGTATTAAAAACTAATAATCAGACTTCCGGGGGTTTAGTGCAAGCCAAAAATCATCAGGTAAGCAGCAGATAGTAATTGAAGACCTTCGCTTTCTCATTATTTGTGATAACACACCTAAAAAATGAGATACTTCTTGAGTTTTATCTATTGACTTGACCGGGGATTTCAATAAGCATAAAACTCTACATTATATTTGAGTGAGGAAAGGAGATATTATGCGAAACTCAGTCAGAATAATTTTAAGTGTATTTCTTGGCTTAAACCTCATTTGTATTTCAATTGCGGGTGAACCGAGCATCCTGAGAGAGACTCGCGGGGTGTGGGTGGATAAGTCGGATGTACACAAAGGAAAAAAGTATCTCACTGAGATGCTTGATAGAATAACTGCGGCTAATTTCAATGCGATTTATGTGGCAACACTCTATAAAGGATATGTAATCTACCCTGAGAGTAAGTATCTCCCGCAAGACCCGGAGGTCAAAAAATTTGAGATAGAAATCTATGGCACCGTCGCAAAGCTCGAAGAGAAAAAAATCGACAGGAGTATGATTAAATGGATAATAGACGAAGCGCATAAACGACATCTCTTTGTTGAAGCGTGGCCAGAATATGGTTTCTATTCGTATCATACCCCGAACGCAAAAGCGGATAAGAGTCGAGGTGTTCTCCTGGATAAACATCCTGAGCTCACGGCTATTGACATTAACGGTCAACCTTATCTGCATAATCCTAAATGGGGGGATTTCTACTCCTTATGTCCCAGCAATCCAGAATCCCACGAGATACTTATTAATATTCTCGTTGAGACCATTACGCGGTACAATTTTGACGGATTAAATCTTGACCGTATACGCTATCCAACAAAAGACTTTTGCTTCTGTGCATATTGCAAGGAACACTTCAAGCAGGACACCGGATTCGAACTAACAAAGGCAAACCTGCAAAAAAGTGAAGTCCAGCGTGCGTTTTATGAATGGCGAAAAACACAACTTAATCAATTTATGGAAAAACTCTACAAAAGGGTTCGACAGGTTCGTCCTGATATTCTAATCAGTGCTGACGTCTGGGTACCAGAGCAGATTGATGAGAAAGGACAGGACTGGCCTACCTGGCTGAATAAAGGTTATATTGATGTTGTAATCCCGATGATGTACTGGGCAAATATAGAGGGCTCAGTGAACGCATCTCTGCGATTAGTTAGCGACTCGCACCGTCTACTTTGCGGTATTAGTGCGGAGGTGAATTCATCTCAGGCACTGGCTGAGCAGATACATCTGGCTCGCAAGAAAAAAACTGGTGGTGTGGTCATCTGGTATCTTGGAAAGGTCGGTGACGACCTGGAGTTTCTGAAATCCAGTGTCTTTAAATATCCTGCCCGTCCATTTACGTCAATCGCCAAACAAAAATCCGCAATATCAAAAAAACGATAATCAAAACCCAATAAGACAGAACCTGGGCTAAAAGGAACAGAAAAAAAAATGATAGTTGTAATGGCAAGCAACGCAACTGAAGAACAACTTAAAGCAGTTACCGAGAAAATAATTGAGCTGGGCTATAAGCCCCATACAATTCGTGGAGTGGAGCGAACTGTGATTGGGGCAGTGGGACACGAAGATAAGACACCGCTGTATGTGCTGGAGCAGATGCCCGGGGTTGAATCTGTCATTCCGATTCTTAAACCCTGGAAACTTGTTGGGCGTGAATTTAAGCCAGAACCTACTGTCATTGAGGTGGATGGCGAAAAAATCGGAGGAGAAAAAATTACCGTAATAGCTGGTCCTTGCTCTGTGGAGTCGGAAGAACAGGTCATTGCGGTGGCTGAATCCGTAAAATCTGCTGGTGCTGCTTTTTTACGAGGAGGCGCATTCAAGCCTCGTACCTCGCCATATTCATTTCAGGGACTGGGTGAGGAAGGATTGCAAATGCTGAAAAAGGCTAAAGAGGTTACAGGGCTGAAGATTGTTACAGAGGTGCTATCTGTGACGGATATTCCGTTGATTGCCGAGTATGCCGATATTATTCAGGTAGGTGCACGAAATGCTCAGAACTATGCCCTGCTCAATCAACTTGGGAAAATTGATAAACCTGTCTTAATCAAACGTGGAATGGCTACTACAATTAAAGAATACCTGATGGCAGCAGAGTATATCGTTAGTCAGGGTAATTATAATGTAATTTTGTGTGAACGAGGTATCAGGACGTTTGAAGATTCCACACGTTTTACGCTTGACCTGAGTGCCGTGCCATTGCTGAAAAAATATTCGCATCTCCCGGTGTTCGTTGACCCAAGTCACGGCACCGGCTACTGGTATCTGGTCAGCCCGATGGCAAAAGCCGCTATTGCCGCAGGGGCTGACGGACTGATGATTGAAGTACACCCAAACCCAAAAGAAGCGCTCTCCGACGGTATGCAATCCCTTAAACCTGAGAAATTTGCTGTCTTGATGGAGGAACTCAGAGCCATCGCCACGGCTGTGGGAAGAACTCTATGACATAACGTAAACTCTGCTGTGAACCCCCCTACAAAAATATGGCTCGGTCTGGGAAGTATTCTTCTGCTGTCTGCTCTGTTCAGGTTCTATCATCTCGGCTCCAATCCGCCTGCACTTTTTCGCGACGAAGCTGAAAAAGGATATACCGCATATTCGCTTGCCAGGACAGGTGGTTACTTTTATTTCAGCAATTTGCCTTACCAGCCGCAGATAGTGTTTCAGCCATTCCCACTGTTTATAAATGTGTTTGGGGTTTATACGTCCGCGGTGTATCAATACGTAGCAGTGCCATTTATTGCCATAGGTGGATTGAATGAAGTTACAGTGAGAGCACCTGCGGCGCTGGCTGGCGTCATTACAGTACTGCTCACTTTTCTTCTGCTTTCTTGCGTCGCTGACCACACAACCGCACTCATCGGTGCATTTTTCGTTGCGGTCTCGCCCTGGCATATCCAGTTCTCTCGCTGGGCACAACAGGGAATATTAATTCCGCTCTTTACCACAGCAGGACTTTATTTCTTTTTGACCGGGCTTCAGAAAACCAGAGCCACTACA
This sequence comes from Candidatus Sumerlaeota bacterium, assembly GCA_021160705.1. Taxonomy (GTDB): domain Bacteria; phylum Sumerlaeota; class Sumerlaeia; order MWCT01; family JAGHBZ01; genus JAGHBZ01. The sequence continues at coordinate 4,556 of JAGHBZ010000457.1, read as the reverse complement.
CAAAAGCGCTTTCTATTTCTGCTCGGCTCATTGTTTTTTGTGTTAGCTTTTTACGGATATGCTGTCTGCCGACTCTTTATCCCATTATTATTGGTCGTTTTAGCCATTTCATACAGACGTGAGATTAGACACAATCTCAGGACACTTATTCCAGCGGTGGTTGTCTTCGTTTCTTTAGCGATAATAATTCTCTACTTCTATCTCCAGCCAGAACGGATGGCACGGCTTCGCTACCTGAGCATTTTCGCGCAGGGTTTAACTGTTCCGCAAATTGCCTGGCAACTGGTAAAAAATTATCTAAGCCACTACTCACCTTCATTTTTGTTTTTTAACGGCGACAGGGAACTCCGCCACAGTCTGCTTGGGTTTGGAGAGATGTATCTATTCTCTGCGCCATTATTGATATATGGAATATGGGTTTTGCTGAGACGCAGGCGAGCATTTGACCGATTGATTCTTGGCTGGTTTCTGATTTTTCCAATTCCCGCAAGCCTGACCGCTGAAGGCATTCCTCACGCACTTCGTTCCATCGTCGGAATACCCGTCCCTCAGATTATTTGCGCACTGGGTGCAGGTAATCTTGTCTCAGCCTTCCAGAAAAAATATTCCAGCATAAACCTCTCCTCACTCCAGCGACTGGCTATGCGGATGTTAGCATATTTACTAATGATTATCATCTCTATCAGCGTGATAATATTTGGGTTTAATCTTTTTGTCTTTTATCCATATTACTCTGCCCAGAACTGGCAATACGGCGTGAAACTCTCACTGGACTATATTCACCAGAATAAGATACCCCCTCAGAAGGTCTATCTATCCGGGTACATCACTTATGCACCTTATTTAGTGCTGTTCTATGAAAAGACTCCGCCGACATTACTTAAAAAAGAAGGAATTCGGGCAATTAAATACAATTTTCTACCACCCGGAGTCGCCATTGATAACCTCTGGGATAAGCTACCGGATGATAGTTATCTTGTGCTGTATCCGGGGGAGCTCTTTGGTCACAAACCCATCCACATCATTCCCCTCCCGCACAGAAAAAATACCCGCACCTATGCCCCAGCACTTCTTATCTTCCACAAAGGATAATTCGGATATTTGCTCTTATGAGAATCCTGAAAAGTTACGTGTGGGAATAAGCCTACACGTGTTTCAAAATTCTACGAAATATAGAGAACTGCCGATATAATTGCAGATAATTGTGTTTAAGTCTAATAATTACAATTCAGCAAACTGGAACGAAGTTTGCTACATAAATCCTGAAAATAATTAAGAAGAGGTACTAACAATGAATATAAACAGAATGACAGAAAAAGTGCAGGAGGCACTTGCCTCAGCACAGAGTATAGCCACCCGATATGGGCATCAGCAGATTGATGGTGAGCATCTGCTTCTGGCGTTGCTTAATCAGGAGGATGGTCTGGTACCCCAGCTGTTCAGAAAGATGGACGTCCCAGTGGAGTCGTTAAAGCAGAGAGTTGAACAGGAGATAGAGCGGTTGCCACGAGTGCGAACCGCGGAGGGTGCACCGCCAGGACAAATATTTGTGACCCAGCGATTAAATAACCTGCTGGTGCAGGCTGAGGATGAAGCACGGCGATTGCGCGATGAGTATATCTCTGTTGAACACATTATGCTGGCGTTTTTAAGCGAAGATAAAGCTACTCCGAGTTCAAGAATCTTTAAGGAGTTTGGCATAGACAGGGATAAATTTTCCAGTGCATTGAAGGAGGTCAGAGGTAATCAACGAGTGACCACTCCAACCCCGGAAGCCACCTATGAAGCACTGGTTCGGTATGGTAGAGACCTTACAGACCTTGCGCGAAAAGGCAAACTCGACCCGGTCATCGGCAGGGACGCGGAGATTCGGCGTGTGATAAGGATTCTCAGCCGTCGCACCAAAAACAATCCAGTCCTGATTGGCGAGGCAGGGGTCGGTAAAACTGCTATTGTAGAGGGACTGGCACAACGAATTGTCAGGGGTGATGTACCTGAAGGGTTGAAAGAAAAAACAATCTTTCAGCTGGATATGGCTGCGTTGTTAGCTGGTGCGAAATATCGTGGTGAATTTGAGGAACGGCTTAAAGCGGTGCTTAATGAAGTGGTGAAATCTGAGGGCAGAATCATTATGTTCATTGACGAGTTGCACACGATTGTTGGAGCCGGCAAAGCCGAAGGTGCAATTGACGCAGGGAATATGCTGAAACCATTGCTTGCGCGGGGTGAGTTGCGTTGTATAGGGGCGACCACGCTTGATGAGTATCGCAAGTATATTGAGAAAGACCCTGCCCTGGAGAGGCGATTCCAGTCGGTGCTTGTTGAGGAGCCGAGTGTGGAGGACACGGTAAGCATCCTGCGTGGGTTACGAGAACGGTTTGAAGTACATCATGGCGTAAGAATAGCTGATGCGGCACTGGTCTCTGCGGCGGTTCTTTCGCATCGGTACATAAGCGATAGATTCCTGCCGGATAAAGCCATTGACCTGGTAGACGAAGCCTGTGCAATGGTCAGGACTGAGATAGACTCAATGCCAGCGGAACTCGATGACCTGCATCGGCGAATAATCCAGCTTGAGATAGAACGCGAGGCACTCAAAAAGGAGAAAGACCGTGCGTCCAGGGAACGCCTTAAAGAACTGGAGAAGGAGCTGGCTAACCTGAAGGCGAAATTTGATGCCCTTAAAGCACAATGGGAGTCTGAGAAAGAGATTATCCAGCGTGTAAGGAACATCCGGGAGCAGATAGAGCAGGTTCGGTATGAGATTGAGAAGGCTGAGCGTGAATATGACCTGAACCGTGCAGCAGAGTTGAAATACGGTAAACTCACACAACTGGAGAAAGAACTTGAAGAGGCAGAGAAAAGGGTCAAGGAACAGGGCGAACGCCGTTTGCTGCGTGAAGAAGTGACTGAAGAGGAGATAGCTGAAATTGTGAGTCGCTGGACAGGGATACCTGTTACGCGTCTGATGGAAGGGGAGCGAGAAAAATTGTTGCGACTTGAGGAGATTTTACACCGACGAGTTGTTGGGCAGGATGAAGCGATTCAGGCAGTCGCAGAGTCAGTACTGCGAGCACGCTCCGGGTTAAAAGACCCAAAACGCCCGATTGGGTCGTTCATATTTCTTGGTCCCACGGGAGTGGGTAAAACTGAAACAGCTCGGGCACTGGCAGAGGCGCTTTTTGATACAGAAGAGAATATGATTCGGATTGATATGTCGGAATATCAGGAACGCCATACAGTTAGCCGTCTCATCGGAGCACCGCCGGGCTACGTTGGATACGAGGAAGGCGGACAATTGACTGAATCGGTACGGCGTAAACCCTACAGCGTGATTTTGCTTGACGAAATTGAAAAGGCTCACAATGATGTCTTCAACGTCTTGCTCCAGGTGCTTGATGACGGACGCCTTACTGACTCGCACGGCAGGACAGTGGATTTCAAAAATACTATTATCATTATGACATCAAATATTGGCTCGCCATATCTTCTTGAGGGCGTTAGCGAAACTGGTGAGATTCGGAGTGACATACGAAATAAGGTGATGGCGGAACTACGAACGCATTTCCGACCAGAGTTTCTGAACCGTGTTGACGAGATTGTGCTGTTCAAGCCATTGACCTTCAGTGAAATTAAGGACATCATTGAGTTGCAGGTGGACGAGATTCGGAAAAGGCTTGAGGAACGAATGATAACAATAGAGTTGACCGATAAGGCAAAGGAGTTCATTGCCCACGAGGCGTATGACCCGGTGTTTGGGGCACGACCGTTGAAGCGCTACCTCCAGCGCCACATTGAGACACCGCTGGCACGCAAAATTATCTCTGGTGAGGTCAGTGAGAATGTCGCAGTCATAGTTGACCTCGCCGATGGTCAGCTTATCATTCGGACACAGGAAAATAAGGAAAAAGAGTCGTAATGTATTTTCTGCTGAATCTTAATGATAATGATTCGGAATTGGGGGGTATTGGGAGTAAAGCGTTGCTCCTGCTATGGATAAGTTCTCTTTTTACGCACAGTTGCAAAGATGGAATCTAAGTATAAAACAATTATTTAGCAATGCCGTGGTATTCTTTGCCATAAAATAGCTCCCCCTCCGCTCTCTGCCACAGACCCCTGCTAAGGAAGTCTAAAAATCAAAAAGTTGGGTCCGTTGAGTCCGTTGGGTCCGTTGAGTCGGTTTGGTCGGTTTAGTCGGTTTAGGTCGGTTAGTTCGGTTTATTAAGGTTCATCATCCTTATCGCCTACCACTAATCTCAAAATCTCTGAAATGTGAAGATGAGAGCTGACCTTCATAGGTAACTCCTATCTCCTGGCTTCCTAATAGAAAAAAGAATTTTAATAAGGAAGCCAGGAGACCAGGATAGGGGCTGAAATAATTAAGATATTTCGCCTTAATCAGAGAAGGAAACTAGTACTACGATATGCTTACAACAAAGTAAATCTTGAACTTTAGTGGAATTTGAGGTCTGAGCTAAAGTTGAGTTGTTGTGAAAAGGTCGTCATCTCTTGGCTTCCTGGTCTCCTTCGCTTTAATCAGAGAGGGGAATTAATAC
>JAGHBZ010000220.1 GCA_021160705.1 Candidatus Sumerlaeota bacterium | reverse complement strand
GAGGTCGTCCATAATATCATCATTGTTATTATCAATGATAATGTCGGCGGCGCGTCCGTACTGGTGCATTGAAAAAGGGACTTTCAGGGTATCTTCCTGTGCGCTCATTATGGTACCAAGATTAAACAGTGGAGAGCGAAAACCATATATAAACTTGAATTTATTGGTCTTAATACCATTATCCTCAAGTAATTGTTGAAGTTCTTTAAGCTTTACTATCAGATTATAGTCAAGCGCAATGTACTGCGGATACCCAAGACTGTACCACGGATAATCCAGCGAATAATCTCCCAGCGTGTAATGCCGTGAAATGTACAGGTCTTTATTTTCCTCTGTAACCTTATAGAAAAACTCGGGTGGCATATATTTTTCTGGATAGAGTTTTACCCATCTGGGCACGTTGCCAAATTCTTTAATTTTTTCATCCTCATCAGGACGTAGATACTCGCCCATTTTGAACCCATCAATTATCCCATTATGAAGATACTGCACTGAGGTGGGCGAAATCACTCTCACTGATACATCCTTCAGAATGGAAAACGTCTTGCCAAGTAGACCCGGGAGCCCAGATTGTCTGTAAATGAGTTTTATACAAGCGGTGATTTTTGCAGTAGTGCTGAGTGCGGGGGGTATCCATCGGGCTGTCCAGGTGCTGGCGTCCGAGATTTCCCCTGCGCTTGCCTCCCACTGCGTATCTGCCATAAGAAACTGAAATCCCTGCTCTTGCAGTGTGTCACTGAAAGTTATTTTTAAACCCACAGGTGAATCGTCCGGTAAAAGTAAGAGTTCATTGTGTGGATTGACGCTTCTCTTAACGACTAAAGAGACATCAACGTATCTCTCGGCATCCTGCGGTATCTTATTTTGAGGAACAGCGACAAGGGCAACGACAAATATACTTATCAACACCAGCGGGACTACAGCAAAAAGCCACAAAAACAATTTACGTTCCATTTCCTTTCCTGCTCTGTTGTCCCTTATATCGGGTCTAAGAGTAAGAGTCCTGTATTAAAAAATAGCCAGCTCTATGAATAATCCTTATATCTTCGTTAAAGATATCTCCGTTAAAGATAAATCTATCTTCCTGCAGAAAATCAGCTCAGGGGTCGTACTTATTATTTCCATTTATATCTACAAATATAGGTGCGCTGACCGCAAAGGGTGTCATAGGCACACCTTCAGGGAATGAGAGTTTAGAGACAACCGGGTCCATAGCACGAGAGCCTTTAACGCTTACGTTGAGGAAACCTTCTTCTTTAGCGGAGAGTTTAAATTTGTCAGGACCTTTTTTCCGTCGTGGGTATCGCTTTGTTTGCTCAAGGGGGGGCAGAAAAACCCATTTTACAAAACTCCCCTGCCGGTTCACATTGATGACATTCACATTCACCCAGGGCGCAGCAAAAATTTGTAGCTCGCAATTAACCAGATTATTCTCGGGTTTTACAAGCTCAGTAAACTCTTTCCCGTTTACCTTGAAATCTATAAACGGTCCATTGGTGAGCATCGTTTTGCCAGCTTTGAGGTTCTTAATAAGCTCAGTTTCATTTATCTCATCCGGCTTATCAGTGGAGGACATTATATATAGACGTGGATAACCCGTCTCTTCTCCATAAATAAAATGGGAAAACGAACCACCAGAAAATCCCTTAACATAACCCTGCTTGAGCAGAGTGTAATAGAGCTCCAGATTATCCTGCATTGCCTGAAGTCTTTTGCCTCGCCAGATGCTCAGCAGGTCAAAATTATATGAGAACTTTTTAGCCTGGGGAAGTTTCTTGTCTTCCTTCACGTAGCCGTATTTAGCGAAGTAGCCATCCTCAGGGTCAAGGGGGTCGTTGACCTGAATGAGTGCATTGGGGAATGTCTTGCGGAGATACGAAAACAACTTATCAGGTTCCCACTCTGCCATCGTATCAATCCTGGAAATGACTTTTTTTGCAGATTCTGGATTCACGGGAAACACAAGAAAACTACCTGCCCCTTTTTCTCCAGTAAATTCAATAGCTAATCCAGGGGTTGCTTTAATCCACCTGTTCAGGTGGAGCTCATCTATAATTTGCTGGAGGTCAGTAGCATCATCAGTATCTCCTGAGACCAGCCATTCCACTCCCTCACACACAGCCGCTATCACACGGTCCCTTGGAGTGACCAGCGAGTCGTACGAACGATTCGTCCTCACACCAATGTCCGCACTTATCCAGCCCTTTGTATTGAGTACTCGTTTGAGTTTTACCTTTAATTCATTCTTCTGTCCGGGTTTGATTCGCATCTCTTTTTCAAAGATTTCGTATTCAATCCCCCGACTTACGATGATTTTATACAACTGAGGTGGCAGGACTATCTCTCCTTTTCCAGTATAGGCATAATATGTGTTGTTTGAGCCAGGGGCTTCGTAAGTGGCACCAAAATCAAGGCTGGGTTTACCCGGAAGGGTGATAAACGTGAGCTTAGCGGGCAACAACTCTCCAGTCTCTGCATCACGTATTTCATAAAACAATTTTAGCTCCGAGGAGACCCCGAGTTTAAGCACCTGTGTGGTGCCAGCTGGCACAAAAGTGCTCAGCACATTCTTTGCTGCACGTCTGCCGAACGGGTGGGCTAGAACAAAAAAACTACCTGCCTGAACCGGTATCTCAAACGTACCGTCTTCTTTGGTATATGTTACTGTATATGGATATGCAGGCACTTTTTGCTCCCCTATGCGGTCGCAACGGACTCTTACCTCTACATCTGGTACCGGCGTTTCTTTACCTGCTTCAAGGACTGTACCTGTGATATACCCGTGAGGCTCTTTCCGAAGGTCTATCATAAAACCGGTAATTCGCGATATATCCCTGTCGCCCACATACATATAGCGTTCAAGTATCGCTTTAGAACCGGGCGATATACTTGCTTTTTTATAAGTTATATCCGAAATATTACGTAAATTAGAAGTCTTCATTTGACCCTTTGCAATTGTAAGCCCGACAGAATAATTCTCCACCCTGCCACATACCCAATCACATTCGGTCTCCACTTTCTCGGTCGGTGGTGGGCTACCGTGCTGTCCAATAAATAACATCCCGCCACCCCAGACCACTTTGTCTTTTAACTCAACACTTTGAGGTTCAGTGGCTTTGTTCTCTATAATTGTAACAACTCTTATGATGTTGTCATCTGGTTTAACTCTGTATTCCTGTGTAATTGCAAGATTGCTGTTATCTGATGAGCGCCCGAAAAACCGAAGCACTCCCTCTTTATGCTCCTCGTCTGGTAGTTGTATCTCATATCGCGTGAAACTGTACCTGAACCCATCAAAGTATATCTCCCCAAAATAATCAAGGTTATCGGATTTCTTCGCAAGGTCTATAATATTTCCGCCAACTGAAGAGAACTCTGTGCTATGCTGGATGTCACTTACCACAACTCTTATTGAACTATTCTCAATCAGAAAATCTCCCAGACGTGCCTCCCGCCAGTAGCCAATTGGAAATTCTCGTTTTGACTCAATTCGTTTTATCACGACCGGTGCTTCGCTGGGAACAGGCTTTTCCACCGCAGTCGGCTTTTCAACAGCAGTGGGCTTCTCCACCCCTGGCGGTCTTACAAATGTCTGACAACCTATAAAACTCAGTATTATTGAAACACTCACTAACGCACTAATCAGAGCTCTCTTGCTTCTCATTCTTTTCCTCCTCCTGTGGTTTCACTTTCTTTTCTTTTGGACTTAATTTTGGTGTTATTTGGTCAAGATTATGAAGAAGATGGTCTAATCTATCTCCTACGCTCTCAAATTTCTCCCTCAGCCCGCTGATGACCTCTTCTGTATTCTCCACCAGCGTATTAAACCGCTTTCGGGCTTCAGGTGCTGTATGCTCCTTAAGGCGCTCAAAACGTGATTTAACGTTCTCAAGCTCTTTCAATAAAGATTCCTTTTTCTCCCCTGATTGCCACTCTTCTTTGATTCTCTGAATCTTTTTTCTGAGTGCAGTAATCTCCTTATCTAATTCTTGTGCACCAATAATGGACTTGGGATATTCAACAGCCTTTCTAACAGGTTCAGGAAGTCGCTGAGGTGTCCTGCTTGATAGATATAGCCAGCCTACACACCCTATAAATACTACACCGGCGACCACCATCACTATTACTAACGTTGTGCTTGTAGCTTGAATTCTCTTTTTATGGACAACTCTCTCCATATCCCAGTGCCGACTTGTTTCCCCATACTTTGAGATTTTCTGATAAAAGCCACCATTATGGTGGTACAAAACAACATTAACTCTATCACTATGCATCCCTCAGATGCAAAGACAAAAATTAAAACTATCTGGTTTTTTCCTCTCTCACGATTTTCTATCAAAAATCTGCATTGATTTATGTAATCTGTGGATTATATTTCTTCGTGACCTTCGTGTGCTTCGTGGTGAGGACATTTTTCAATAAATAGCCTCAGAAGTACATAGAAACACACGGAATAATCACATCGCTCAATCTCAGTGAACTCCGTGCCCTCTGTGGCTAATCTTATATTTTTCTCTTTTGTGTTCATTCTCTAAACAGAGAGAATATCCTTAATTTAAATTTCCTCGTTCTCAGTCTCCTCGGTGTGCTCTGTGGCAAAAGATAAAGAACAAGCCACTGAGCTCTCAGAGCTCACAGAGTTTTGGCAATGTGATTACTCCGTGGCGGGAAAATATCATCCACGCTCCAGAGCGTAAAGCAGGGAGCGTGAAACGTGAAGCAGTATTGAATAAACACTCCAGAGGAGCACAATGTATATAGAGGGCGTTATATGGCTTGACAAAACGTGAAAAAATTTTGATTATTAAACATAATCATCAAGTTATTCAGGAGAAACGATTATGAACATTGAAAATGACTTATTGCAGATACAGGATGACATCAAAAAATATATTGATTCCGGGCAAGCAGAGAAAATGACCGAGACCGAAACACGAAGACTACTTATAGACCCCCTTATTACCGCTCTCGGATGGGATATAAAAGACCTTGAATGTGTCAGGCAAGGATGGCGTGGTGCTAAGTCCGCTGGTGAACAGAAGGAGGCTGACTATGCTCTTTTCCTCAAAGGTAAAAAGAAACCATCTATTATTATTGAAGCCAAACGGTTTCAGGCAAATTTGTCTGACAAAAAAACACAAACTCAAACCGTGTTATATGCGTTCTTGAACGGGGTGGAGTGGTGTATGTTGACCAATGGGCATCAGATTATCGTCTTTTACGCATTTGACAAAAAGGATATTAATGAACGTTTGCTCTTTGACCCCATTGACCTTGAATTGTTGAACACACCTGATGGACTCCCGGTAAAAACAGCTGCAGATTTGCTCGGTATGTTTACCCCCAATTCAATTGAAGATGGAATACCCAACAAATATCGGGAAAATCATAAGATTAGAGCAAAGGTATTTTACTGCCTTGATGAGATGCTACGTCAGTCTGATAAGTCTCTGGTTTCTCTTATCAGGAAAAGATTGGACTATGAATTCAAACCACATCAGATTGCAGAATGTTTAAAAGGTTTTAGTCTGAGTAAAAAGGGTGTTGAACCACCCCCGTCACCTCCAGAGGATGATTGGAAAAAGTGGCATCTTGAGAAAGGGTGTGGTCCCGAATCCAGAAATCTTCTCTTGGAATTAGATGAAATAATACGGAATAATTTTGATGCTGATGGTCCTAACTGGAATCACAAACGTTATGTTTCCTACCGCTTGGGGAAAAAGTGGAATTGGATTTCTATTACCACATTCCTTAATATGCTGAAGGTAGAGATTCTTGTTAAAACTGGTTCTTTTAATCAATCTGAAATAGCAGATAAACTGGGATTAGCACAGTTTAGTGAGGGACTTTCGCTGAGTGATGTTTTTAAACTCCCGAGCTCAGTAAGAATCAAAGAGCTCAATAAAACATCCAGTCGAATCATTCTAAGATTTAAAAAAGATTATCAGCTCAACAGAAAGGCTTTTCTGGATTTCCTGAAAGACGCTCGCAGAAATTTCCCTAAGTCAGTTAAACAAAAATAAGTAACCACCCGCCTCATAATTATAATCTTTGGTCATCTGAGTGAGCAGCTATCCTTTTTCCTGTTATTCTTTTGAACTATTTTTCCATACTGATTGCTTTTAGTATCAGTATCAAACCTGATTAAACATTATAAACGATACATTCACTATGTTAATTTTCTTTGTTCGTGGCTTGGCGACTTAGCGTGAGATAAAAGCAAAAGTATTACCTGAGTTTGTCAGTTGTGAAATGGAGATGATTGAAAAAACGAGGGTTATGAAATCTGGGGTGTGCAATTTGCCACTACAGGTTTATTTTTTTGCGGTAAGTTTTATGGAACGCCTCTCACTCTCTT